>JBEIVK010000006.1:0-20806 GCA_040373935.1 Alphaproteobacteria bacterium | reverse complement strand
GCCCGCGCGCGGGCCCGGGCCGCGGCGACCGCCGTGTCCGCCCGCAGCACGAAGGGGCCGAGGCCGGCCTCCGCGGCCCCCGCCGCCCGCGCCGCGTCCACCTCCGCCGGCGCCCAGCCGCCCTCGGGGCCCACCAACACGCCCAAGGGCCCCTCGGCCGGCGCAAGCGCTGGCGCGCCCGGCAGGTGCAGGCGCAGCGGGAGCCCGGCAGGCAACGCGCCCAGGACGCGCTCCAGCGGGGCCGCCTCGGCGACCTCCGGCAGCACCGCCCGCCCGCATTGGTCGGCCGCGGCCGCCACCACGCGCATCCAGCGGTCTGCCCGCTCCCCGCGCGGCACCGAACGCTGGGCTTGCACGGGGTGAATCGCCGTGACACCCAGCTCGACCGCCATGCGCAAGGCGAGATCGAAGGCCGGCCCCTTGAGCACCGCGACGCACAACACCGTCGGCGGCGGCAAGGGCACCGCCGAAGGCGCGCCGGCGTCGAGCACCGCCCGGCCCGCCACCACCGCCCGCAGGACGGCGTCCGCCTCGCGGCCACGGCCGTCGTGCAGGACCACCGCCTCACCGGGGGCGATGCCCACCACCCGAAGCAGGTGGTGGCTCGTGTCCGGGTCCAGGGTGACGGGGCCGCCGGCGACGGGCAGCGCCTCGGCGCGAAAGCGCCTCATGCCGGCGCATACACCAGCGAGACCCACTCCCCGGCCGGCTGCCGCGCGACCAACCGCATCCCGGCAAAGGCCGCCTCGACCTTCGGCGCGCGCTCGGCGAGGATGCCCGCCAACACCAGATGCCCGGCCGTGAGGCGGCGGAGGTCTGCCGCCATCGACACCAGCACCTCGGCGAAGAGGTTGGCCACCACGAGCTCGAAGGTGCCCGCGACATCGGCCACGGGCGTCTCCGAGAAGGCGACGCGAAGACCGTTGCGCGCAGCGTTTTCAGCCGAGGCCCGGACCGCCTCGGGGTCATTGTCGATGCCGACGGCGCGCATGCCAAGGTGGGCGGCCGCCAGCGCGAGCACGCCGGAGCCACAGCCGACGTCCAGACAGGCGCCGCCGGGCGCGGCGTAGGCGTCCACGGCCGCGAGGCAGGCCCGCGTGGACGGGTGCTCGCCGGTGCCAAAGGCCATGCCCGGCTCGATCACGAGATCCCCCGGCTGGGCCTCCCAGGGCGGCGCGACCGTGAGCCGAGGAGAGATGACGAGCGGCTGAAAGTGCGCCTTCCAGGCATTTGCCCAGTCTTCTTCGACCACGGGCACCACCACCGGCGGCCGCGCGCCCTCCCAGGCGGCGCTGCCGGCGGCCACGCGCGCGAGCACGCCCTCGAAGAGCTCTTCGGGCCACCAGCCCTTGAGAAGCACCAGCGGCGGCAACGGCGCCGGCGGGCCCTCGTCCCAAGGCTGGCGCGGCGGGGGAGCCTCTCCGGGCAGGAAGTCCTCCTGCACCCCCTCGGCGCCCTCGTCGACCAACAGCGCCGCGCCGTCTTCGGCCCAGGCCCGCCCGACCACGAGCTGCAGCTCGACCCACGCCATCTCAGTGGCCGTCAGAGACGAAGGGAGGCGTCGGAGGGATGGCCACGCCCTTCTGGTGCGCGGCGATGAGCACCGCCGCGACGTCCGCGCCGCCCTTGACCTGCACGAATGCGCCGTCGGCGGTGACGCCCTTCAGGAACAGCGCCGGTGTACCGTGGACCCCGGCCCGCGCGCCGGCCACCGCGTCGGCGCTGACCGCCGCCGTCGTCGCAGGGTCGGCGAGGCAGGCGGAGAAGGCCGCGGTGTCGAGCCCGGCCTGGGAGGCCATGAAGCCGATGCCGTCGGCGTCGAGATACTGCTGGTTCTTGAACAGCAGGGCGGACAGATCCCAGAAGCGCCCCTGCTTGAGCGCGCACTCGGCCGCGGCCGCCGCGCGACAGGCGTTCGCGTGCCCCTCGAACTCGACCGAAGGGTTGCACGCCATGTTGATGGGGTAGTGCTTAAAGACGAGCCGAACCTTCGGGTTGGCGTCGATGATGGACTTGAGCTCGGGCGCCACGCGGGCACAGTACGGGCACTCGTAGTCTGCCCACTCGACGACGGTGTACGGCGCCGCCGGATCGCCGTAGACGGGCTCGGTCCCGTCCAACTCCACCGGGCCCTCGCTCGCCTGGAACAGGGGGGCGAGGTCGGCGGCCTGGACGTCGTCTCCACCGCCGCCGCCGCTGGCCACGGCCGCCGCGCTCGGCCCGCCGAGGCGGTTGTAGCCGAACATGGAGAGGGCAAAGACGGCGATGAAGCCGGTGACCATGCTGCCGGAGGTCTTGTCGTCCTTCTCGAACAGCGCCTTGAGGCCCGCCGCGAAGGGCCCGCCGGCGACGCCGCGGGACTCCAGGAAGGCGCCGCCCAGGAGGAGGAGATTGACGCCGTAGAGGCTGATGCAGAACAAGCACCACGCGCCGAGCTGCACCGAGGCCCAGCCCAGGAACGCCGAGTAGCCGACCGACAGGAGCGCGCCGAGGAAGACGAGCGGCCCCACCCGGCTGTGCCCCGCCGCCCCGCGCAGCGCCTGCACCACAGCGAGCAGCACGGCGCCGTAGAAGCCGGCACCCAAGAACGCAATGGGAACGCCGCCGATCTCGGAGTACTGCGACCGATTGACCGTGTCGCAGTTGAACACGTCGGACACCGAGCACACCGAGCTGCCCATCGACGGGTGGTGCTGCACGCCCAGGTAGACGCTGACGGCGAGGCCCATCAACGCAGCCGCGCCGAGCCCGTGCAGGCGGTTGCGCGCGAGGAGGCCCCCCGCGACCGCCCAGCCGAGCAGGATGCCGCCGATGATGGGAGCAGGGCCGGGGCCGGCGGCGCCGAGGAAAGCGACAGGGGCGAAGGGTTCCATGCGCCCGCGCATAACCGCGCCGAGAGGGCGAGGGCAATCCGCGCCCCCGCGGAGCTCAGTCGGCGTCGGGGCGGCCGCCCGTGCGCTGTAGCTCGCGGCGGGTCTCCCGCTCCTTGATGGCCTCGCGCTTGTCGTGGGTCTTCCGACCGCGGCCGAGCGCGACCTCCACCTTGACCCACGGGCCCACGAAGCGGAGCTCCAGCGGAATGACCGTGAGGCCCTTCTCGGCGACCTTGCCCATCCAACGCTCGAGTTGGTGGACGTGAAGCAGGAGCTTGCGCGGGCGGCGCGGGTCGTGCTGCGCGTACCCGGCGTGCGAGTAGGGCTGGATGTGGGCGTCGTGAAGGAAGGCCTCGCCGTGGTCGAAGCGGACCCAAGCCTCGGCGATGCTGCCTTTCCCGGCGCGCAGGGACTTCACCTCGCTGCCCGTGAGCGCGAGGCCGGCCTCGACCGTCTCGACCACCTCGAAGTCGAAGCGCGCGCGGCGGTTTTCGGCGAGGACCTTGACGACGGGGGCGGCCTTGCGTTCCATGCCGACGCTGTATCGTGCCCAGCGGGGCCCTGCCGATCCACCGGCTCCCACCGGCGCCCACCGGCGCCGGCGGCGCCCGGGGCCCGCGGCGCGAGGGGGGCGTTGCGGGGGGCTCGCCCCCCGCCCCAAGATCTGGATCCGCAGTAGGTTTCAGCCGTTCCCGCGACTGGATTGTTCGAGCGGAACGGAGGGCCGATGGGGTCGGGTCGGCGCGAGCGACCGGCGCCCGCGAGAAACGGACGGCGGATCAGGGATCCCCCGATCGCGGCGCGCGCCGCGGCGCTCGACTCCGGCCCAGCCCGGGGCAGCGGAAGTGGTGCGGGATCCCACGGAGAAAACGCCCGTGTTTTCGGTCGCTTATGGGAATGTTCCACGAAGCCGCTCGGCTCCCGTGGCGGCGGAGTGGATCGCAGAGTAGTCCCAGTGGGATTCTGGGGTCATGGAGTGGATCGGGGCGGATCCACACCCTCCTCCGGGTCAGCGGTCTTGGGCGAATGAACCTGCCGGTGTTCAACACGGATCTCCTGCTCGACGAGAAAGGTCGGGTGATGGTTCCGCGCGCCGTGCGGGATGCGCTCGATGCCCGTGGCGTGAACCGCCTCATCGCCTTCGCCAACGGCGGCCCGCGCGGCGGCCTCTCCTTCTGCCGGATCGACGACTACGAGGCCCTCGTGGCCCGCCACCAGGGCACCGACCCGCTCGCCCCGCAAGCCCGGCTCTTCGCCCTCGCCGTGGCCTCGACCGCCCAGACCGTCAACATCGACTCCGTGGGCCGCATGCTCATCCCCCAAGAGCTGCGCGCCCTCCTCGGCCTCCAAAAGGAGCTGTACCTCTTCACCGCCGGCACCTGGTTCGAGATCTGGGACAAGTCCCGCTGGCTCGAGCACGCGTTCCCCAAGGCCGCCGAGGTGTGGGACCAGCTCTATGGGTTCTCCGCGCTCGCTCCCCCCGCCGCTCCCTCCTCCCGCCCGGGCACCCCGTGACCCCCTTCCTCCACCAGACCGTCCTGCGTGACGCCGTCGTGGCCTTGCTGGCCCCGGCCGCGGGCGCGCGGCTGTTGGACGGCACGCTGGGCGGCGGCGGGCACGCGGCGGCGCTGCTGGAGGCGGTCGGCCCGTCGGCCCGGCTCGTCGGCATCGACCGCGATCCCCACGCGCTGGAGGCGGCCGGGGCGCGCCTGCGCGCGGCAGGCGGCGACGTGCGGCTGCACCTCGGTCCCTTCGCCGAGATGGCGTCGCTCGCGGCGGAGGACGCTCCGTTCGACGCCATCGTGCTGGACTTGGGCGTGTCGAGCCCGCAGCTGGACCGCGGGGAGCGCGGCTTTTCCCTCCAGCACGACGGCCCGGTCGACATGCGCATGGGCCCGGACGCGCCGCGCACGGCCGCGCAGCTCATCGACGAGTCCGACGAGGACACGCTGCACACCATCCTCCGCACCTGGGGCGAAGAGCCGCGGGCCCGCGCCATCGCGCGGGCGCTGGTCGCCGGCCGCCCCTGGACGAGCACCCTGAAGCTGGCCAGCGCCGTCGCCGCCGCGGCGGGCTGGCGCGACAGCCGCGTCCACCCCGCCACGCGCACCTTCCAGGCCCTCCGCATCGCCGTCAACGACGAGCTGGGCCAACTGGACCGCGGCCTGGACGCCGCGTGGTCCCTGCTCAAACCGGGCGGCCGCCTCGCCGTCATCAGCTTTCACAGCCTCGAAGACCGCCTCGTGAAGCAGCGCTTCCGCGTGTGGTCCGGCGGCGAACGCCCAAAAGACGCCTACGGCCACTCGATGGGCGAGGTGGGCGGTCGGCTGCTGGCCCCCGGCGGCATCGCCGGCGACGAGGCCGACCCGCAGAACCCCCGCGCCCGCTCCGCCCGCCTCCGCGGCTTCGAACGCACCGCTCCCCTCGGTGCCCCGCCGCCTCGCCCCGCCTCCGCTCCCGCCGCTGCCCTCCCCCCCGACCGTCGGACCCGGGCGGGGACGCCTGCCCGCCGGTCCGCCCGATGACCCACCGCACCGCCACCCCCGACGCCGCCGTCCTTCCGCTGCTGGAAGGCAGCTCCGACCTGCGCCAGATCGCGCGCTACCTGCCGCTGATCATCCTCGTCCTGGCCTTCTTGTTCAACCAGACGAGCGCACGCTCCGCCGAGCGCGCCAACGCCGCCCGCATCGGCGACGCGCGGGCGCGGGTCGCGACGGCCCAAGCCGAGCACGACCGCCTCGTGCTCGAGGAGGCGTCGCTGCTCGACCCGGCGAACCTCGGCGCCCGCGCGCGCGACCTCGGCCTCGCCGCGCCCGTGCGCGTGATCGCTGGGCCGGGGGAGGGCCTCTGATGACGCCGCCGCACGACAGGGTGCGCGACGCCCGAGACAAGCTCGCCGACACCTTCCTCGACGGACGCCCGGTGGGCGACGACGTTCTGCGCGCCGGGGCCTGGGGCCGGGTGCGCGTCGGCATGGGGCTGCTCCTCGCCGGCGCGATCTCGGTCACCCTCAAGGCCGGTTGGTTGATGCTTTTCCCCGACAGCCGTCTAGAGGAAAAGGCCCAGGCCCAGCTCGCCGAGCCACGGGAAGAGCGCGGCCGGCGCGGGGATCTGCTGGATTCGCAAGGGAATGTCTTGGCGACGAGCGTGCGCCTGGGCGAGCTGCACGCAGACCCCATGCGCCTCGGCGAAGAGCGGGTGCGCCGCGTGGCGCCGCAGCTCGCGCGCATCCTCGGCAAGGACGCCGCGGAGATCGAAGCCCGTCTGCTGCGAGACCTCAACCGCCAGGACGTGCTGCTCGGCCGCGAGCTGCAGCCCGAACAGGAGGTGCAGATCCGCGCCCTGCGCCGCGAGCTGCGCAAGGAGGACAAGGAGCTGGAGGCGGCGCTGTTCATGCGCTACGTCCAGCGCCGCTTCTACGCGGGCCAAGGGGACGGGGCCGCGCTGCTCGGGCTCGTGGACGCGCGGGGCCGCGGCTCGGAGGGCCTGGAGGCGCTGCTCGACAAAGAGCTGCGCGGGCGCCTCTACCGCACGCTCACGCTTCGGGACCGCAAGGGCCGGTCGATCAGCACCGAGGTCGTCGAGCCGCCGCCCGGGCGCTCGGCGCGGCTGACCTTGGACCGCCGCATCCAGCACGCGGCAGACGAGGCGCTGCTCGAGGCCATCCGCACGGTCGGCGCCCAAGCGGCGCACGCGGTGGTGGTCGACGTCCGCACCGGCGGGCTGCTCGCGGTGGCCAACCAGCCGACGGCCAACCCGAACGCCATCCACGCCGACGAGCTGCGCCTGCTGCGCAACCACGCCATGCAGGATGCCATCGAGCCGGGGTCGGTGTTCAAGCCCTTCATCGCGGCGGCGGCCCTCGCGGATGGCCTCTACGAGGCCGACTCGATGATCGACTGCGAGCTGGGCGCCTGGCGCGTCGGCACGAACACCATCCACGACGACCACCCGAAGGGCGCCATCACGGTGTCCGAGGTCATCAAGTACAGCTCGAACATCGGCGCGGCCAAGCTGGCGCTGGAGCTCGGCGCCGAAAAGACCCTTCGCTACCTGCGGGACTTCGGGTTCGGTCGGCCGACGGGCCTCGGGCTGTCCGGTGAGTCTCGCGGGCTGCTGCGGGCCGCGCACAGCATCAAGCCCATCGAGCTGGCCACCACGTCCTACGGGCACGGGGCCACGGCCAACGCCGCCCAGCTGGCCTACGCCATGGCGGCCCTGGGAAACAACGGCGTGCGCATGGAGCCGCGCATCGTCGAGGCCTGGATGGAAGGCGGCGCGGTGGTCCACGAGAACCCCCCGGAGATCGACCGGGAGGTGGTGGACGCCGCGACCGCGCGCGCGGTGGTGCAGATGATGGAGACCGTCACCGACGAGGGCGGCACCGGGACGCGGGCGCGCATCTCGGGCTACCGCGTGGCCGGCAAGACGGGCACGGCGTGGAAGCACATCCCGGGCGGCGGCTACTCGGAGACGGACCGCATCGGCAGCTTCGTCGGGCTCGTCCCTGCGGACAACCCGCGCCTCGCCATCGCCGTGGTGGTGGACACACCGACCATCGGCAGCAAGTACGGCGGCATCGTCGCCGCCCCCGCCTTCGCGCACATCGCGGCGGCGTCCATGCAGTTCCTCGGCGTCCCTCCCGACCCGGCCCTGGTCATCGAAAAGAAGGCACCCGCCAAAGCCCCCGCCGCAAAGGAGAGCGCAGACGCGCTGGCCCTCGCCGAAGCGGAGCCCGCGCTCCTGTGGATGGGCAGCGGCGCCTTTGTGATGCCCGCGTTGGAGGGCCGCACCCTCCGCGACGCCTTCGCGACGCTGCAGGGCGCTGGGCTGGAGATCGTCACCCGCGGCAGCGGCCGGGTCGCCGAGACCTCCCCGCCGGCCGGGGCGCCCCTGCCTCCGGGCGCGCGGGTCGAGCTGGTCCTCAAGTAGTTTTTCGCCTTTTCCCTTCCCGCCCTGCACGCGCAGGCATCCCTCCACCCCCAGCCCCACGGAGCCAGCCGGAATCCCCACCCACCCGCCCGCGCGCGTGCGCAACCCGCACCCGCACGGCCCTCGCACAGCCCTCCACGAACGACCCGCGTGCACCTCGACGCTGCGCCCCACCTCCCCGGGGCAAACGTCCTCCCGCCTCTCCCCCGCACGTGTCGTTTCGGTTGTGTTCCCAGGCCCGGATGGAATGGTCCCCTGCTGAATCCGCCCTCACCGGCACGCTGCGCCACCCGCCGATCCGGCCTGGCTCCGTGGGCTCTCCCTCCACCCCTCCCGCCCCGCACCCGCGGACCCTCCCTCCTCGACTGCTCCGCCCGGCATTCCTGCGCGCCCGCGCAGGTCCTTCCTTCCCGCCCCGGGTCCCTCCGGGCGGAGCGGTCGCCTCCCCTCCCCATGCGCCTCGCTGACCTCCTCCCCGCGCTTGGTCCCGTGTCGGTTGACGGCCCCGTCGACCGCCCGGTGGACGACATCGTGCACGACTCCCGCCAAGCGGGTCCGCGGTCGATTTTCGCGGCCCTGCCTGGGCACAGCGTGGACGGGCGGCGCTTCGTGCCGGGGCTGGACTGCGCGGCGGTCCTGGCCGAAGGTCCGGTCGAGGCCCGGCCGGGCGTCACCGTGCTGCGGGTGCCCCACGCCCGCGCCGCCTTCGCGCAGGCCGCCGCGGCGCTCGCGGGGTGGCCCGGCCAGGCGATCCCCGTCGTGGGGGTCACGGGCACCAACGGAAAGACCACGACCACCTTCCTCATCGGCGCGCTCGCCGAGGCCCACGGCTGGCCGGCGGCGGTCATCGGCACGACGGGCCACCGCGTCGCTGGGCGCGCCGTGCCGAGCACCCACACCACGCCCGAGGCCCCGGTGCTCCAGGGGCTGCTCGCCGCGGCCCGCGACGCCGGCTGCGGCGTGGTGGCGATGGAGGTGTCGAGCATCGGGCTCGACATGCGCCGCGTGGAAGGCATCCCCTTCCGCGTGGCCGCCTGGACGAGTTTCTCCCGGGACCACCTCGACTATCACGGCACGATGGAGGCCTACCAAGCGGCGAAGGCGCGGCTGTTCGACACCCTGCTCGCCCCGGACGGGACGGCCGTGCTCTTCTCCGGCTTGCCGTTCGCCCGCGCGCTGCCCCTGCGGGCCGGAGCCCGCCGCTGGACGTACGGCCGCGCCGCGGACGACACCGTGCGGTTGGTTCGTGCCGTGCAAGACCTCGGCGGGGCCTGGCTCGACGTGGACACGCCGGCCGGCCGCTTCGAGGCGCGGACCCACCTGCTCGGCGGGCACAACGTCGAAAACGTGCTGTGCGCCATGGCCGTTGGCCTGAGCCTCGGCCTTCCGCCCAGCGCCATCCAGGCCGGGCTCTTCGCGCTGGCCGCCGTTCCGGGCCGCCTGGAGCGCGTGCCGAACGCCCTCGGCGTGCACATCTTCGTAGACTACGCCCACACGCCGGACGCGCTGACCCAGGTCCTCGGCACCTTGCGCCCGCTGTGCCACGGGCGGCTGCTCACCGTCATGGGCTGCGGCGGGGACCGCGACGCCGGCAAGCGCCCGTTGATGGGCGCCGCTGCCGGGGAAGGCTCCGACGCGGTCTACCTCACGAGCGACAACCCCCGCAGCGAAGATCCGCTCGCCATCCTGGCGCAGATCCGCGCCGGCACCCCCGGTGCGCCCGTGGTCGAGCCGGACCGCGCGGCCGCCATCGCCCGGGCCATCGCCGACGCCCGCCCCGGAGATGTCGTGCTGATCGCCGGCAAGGGCCACGAGACCACGCAGACCATCGGCACCACCGTCCTGCCTTTTGACGACCGCGCGGTCGCCGCCGACGCCGCGGCGGCCCTGCGACCGGAGCCCCGATGAGCGCCGCCTCCTTCACCGACGCCGAGATCGCCGCCGCCACGGGGGGTGCACTCGTCCACCCCGGCCCGGCCGGGACGCTGTGCACGGACAGCCGCACCCTCGCGCCGGGGCAGTGGTTCGTGGCGCTGAGCGGGGCGCGCTTCGACGGCAGCGCGTTCCTCGACGCGGTGCGCGCGCGCGGCGCGGCGGGGGCCATCGGTCCGCAGGCGCCCGAGGGCTGGGACCGCGGCTTCGTCGCCGTGTCGGACCCGCTCGCGGCGCTGCAGAGCCTCGCCCGCGCGGCGCGGGCACGGTTCTCGGGGCCCGTGGTCGGCATCACGGGCACCGCCGGCAAGACGACCACCCGCGCGCTCACGATGCTGGCGCTGAGCGGGCTGGGGCCGGTGGGCGGCACCCAGGGCAATCTCAACAACGAGATTGGTGTTCCGCTCAGTGTCCTGGGCGCGAGCCCGGCCGACGCCGCCTGGGTGCTGGAGATGGGGATGAACGGCTTCGGCCAGATCCACCTGCTCCAGAGCATCGGCTTGCCCACGGTGCGCTGCATCACCAACGTGGGCGCGGGCCACACGGAAGGCGTGGGCAGCGTGGACGGCGTGGCCAAGGCCAAGGGCGAGCTCTTCGTCGCCGCGCGCCCCGGCGACACGGTCTGCGTGAACCTCGACGACAGGCGGGTGCGTGCCATCCCCCTTCCGGCCGGCGTGCGCGTGGTCGGGTGGGGGCGAGATCCGGCGGCGGACATCCGCTTGCGGGAGGTCACGGTGCGCGCCGCCGACGCCCACACGGTGTTCACCATCGACACCCCGGACGGGGTCGTGGAGAGCGAGATCGCCGCGCCGGGCGAGCACCTCGCGCTCTGCGCGACGGCGGCGGTCGCCATCGCGGTGGCCGCGGGCGCGCCGGTCGCGGGCATGGGCGAGCGTCTGCGGGCCTACGCGCCGGTGGGCATGCGCGCGCGGCTGGAGGACGGGCCGCGCGGCACCCGGGTCATCAACGACGCCTACAACGCCAACCCGCTGTCCGTGGCGGCCAGCCTGCGGACGCTGGCCGCGCTCGCCGCACCGCGCCGCATCGCCCTGCTCGGCGACATGCTGGAGCTGGGCCCGGTGGAGGCCGCCGGCCACGCCGACACCTTGGACCTCGCGCTCTCCCTCGGCCTGGACCTCGTCGGGGTCGCTGGGCCGCGCTTTTCCGCCGCCGCCGCCGGGCGCGCCGGGGTGCTTGCCGCCCCCGATGCCGCGACCCTCGCCCACGCGCTGCGTCCGCTGCTCCAGCCTGGGGACCTCCTGCTCATCAAGGGCAGCCGCGGCCTCGGCATGGAGGCATTGCTCTCCGCCCTCTCCGCCGAGCCGGCCTGATGCTCTACCACCTCCTCGTGCCCCTCTCGGACCAGTTGAGCGGGCTCAACGTCTTCCGGTACATCTCGTTTCGCGCGGCCGGCGGCCTCATCACGGCCCTCGCCATCTGCTACGTGCTGTACCCGTCCTTCATCGGCTGGATGAAAAAGAAGCGGATGGAGCAGATCATCCGCACGGACGGCCCGCAGTCCCACATCGAGCAGAAGGTCGGGACCCCGACGATGGGCGGCGTGCCCCTGTTGTTCGGGATTTCCGTGGCGACGCTCCTCTGGGCCCGCCTGGACCAGCCGCCCGTGTGGATGGCCCTCATCGTCTTCCTCGGCTACGGCGTCATTGGCTTCGTCGACGACTGGAAGAAGGTCATGCTGCGCTCCGCAGACGGGCTGGCCGGGCGCTGGAAGATGGTGGGGCAGTTCGGCATCGCGGGGGCCGTCTTCGGCACGGCCTACGCGACCGGCCACCTCGAGCCCTCGCTGGCCTTCCCCTTCCTCAAAGACGCGACGCTGCACTTCGACAGCCTCATCAGCGGCGCGCCGTGGCTGGGCTGGCTCTACGTGCTCTTTGCGATGGTCGTGTGCAACGGGAGCTCCAACGCCGTCAACCTCACCGACGGCCTGGATGGCTTGGCCATCGGTCCCACCATGACCTCGGCGCTCACCCTGGGCATCCTGTCCTACCTCGCTGGCAACGCCGTGCTGGCGGACTACCTCGCGATCCCGCCCGTCGCGGGCGCCGGTGAGCTCACGGTCTTCGCGGCGGCCATCGTGGGGGGCGGACTCGGCTTCCTCTGGTACAACACCTTTCCCGCGCAGATCTTCATGGGCGACGTGGGGTCGCTCGCCCTCGGCGGAGCGCTCGGCTCGATGGCTGTGCTCTCCAAGAACGAGTTGCTGCTCGTCATCGTCGGCGGCGTCTTCGTGATGGAGGCCCTGTCCGTCATCATCCAAGTGGCGAGCTTTAAGCTCCGGGGCAAGCGCGTCTTTGCGATGGCGCCGATTCACCACCACTACGAGAAGATGGGGTGGTCGGAGCCGAAGATCATCGTTCGGTTCTGGATCATCAGCATTTTGCTGGCCCTGGTCGCCCTGTCGACCGTGAAGGTGCGCTGATGGCCCACCTGGACCTCCGCGGTCGCCGCGTGCTCGTCGTCGGGATGGCCGCCTCCGGGCGGGCCGCCGCTCGCCTCGCGGTGTCGGCCGGCGCGCGCGTGCACCTCACGGACCAAAAGCCGGGCCTCGCGCCCGAGCCCGGCTGCACGGCCACCTTCGGCCACCACGACGACCGCGACTTCGCGGAAGCGGACCTCATCATCGTGAGTCCGGGCGTCCCTGCCGCGCACCCGGCCTTGGCGGCGGCGGCGGCGCGCGGCGCCGAGGTCGTGGGCGAGCTGGGCTTCGCGGCGCAGGTGGTGCAAGCCCACGGCGTGCCTCTGCTCGGCATCACGGGCACCAACGGCAAGTCGAGCACGACGCACTTCACCGGCGAGCTGCTGACGGCCGCCGGGCGCAGCGCCTTCGTCGGGGGCAACCTGGGCACGCCGCTCTCGGTGCTGGCCCAGGCCCTTCACGAGGGTGGGGTCGCGCCGGACTTCGCGGTGGTCGAGGTGAGCAGCTACCAGCTCGAGCTGCCCGGGCGGTTCGCGCCGCGGGCCGCCGTGGTGCTCAACCTCACGCCGGACCACCTCGCCCGTCACGGCACCATGGAGAACTACGGCGCGACGAAGCTCCGCATCTTCGCGCGCATGGGCGCCGGCGACAGCGCAGTGCTGCCCCCGGGCCATCCACAGCTCCCCACGACGGCGGTCCCGGCGGCGGCCACCGCGCTGCTGCTGGGCGGGGCGCCGGGCGCGCGCTGGGAAGGCGACACGCTGTGGCTCGCCGGCACCGTCGACGACGGCCCGGTGCCCTGCGCCGGCTTTGGGATGCCGGGCGCCCACAACCGGGAAAACCTGGCGGCGGCCATTCTATTGGCCGTGCAGGCGGGCGTGCCGCGGGCCGACCTGCGCCCGGAGGCGCTGACCGCTCTGCCGCACCGCATGGAGGCCGTGCAGGCAGCGGACGGTGTGCTCTGGATCAACGACAGCAAGGCCACCAACGTCGACGCTGCGCGGGTCGGCTACGCGGGCGTCGAGGCGCCCTGCATCGCGCTGCTGGGCGGGCAGGGCAAGGAGGGCGCCGACTACGCGCCGCTGCGGCCGCTGCTCGCCCACCGCGCCCGGCTCGTCATCACGTTTGGGGCGTCGGGGCCGCAGATCGCCGAGGCGCTGGCCGGCCTGCCGCTCGCCGCAGCGCCGGGCCTGCGGGACGCCGTGGCGCTGGCGCGGTCGGCCGCGCGGCCCGGGGACACCATCCTGCTGTCCCCGGCCTGCGCCAGCTTTGATGAGTTCCGCTCTTTCGAACACCGGGGAGACGTGTTCCGCGCGCTCGCCCGCGGACAGGAGAACGCATGATGAACCGCCGGGTGGACTTCTGGCTGGCGATGCTGACGACGGTGCTCATCACCTTCGGGCTCATGATGGTGTACTCGGCCAGCTCCGTGACGGCCTCGCCGACCGGGGCGGGGCCCACGCTCAAGTACGTGGTGCGCCAAGTCGCCGCGATCGGCGTGGGCAGCGTGCTCGCCGCGGGCGTGGCCTTCGCGGGCACGAAAAACCTGCGCTGGTTGAGCAATACGCTCTACGCCTTCAGCATCTTCTTGCTCTTCCTGACCTTGCCGTTCGGCATCGAGGTCAACGGCGCGAAGCGGTGGATCGGCGCAGGGGGCATCAATTTTCAGCCCTCCGAGTTCGTCAAGCTCACCACCCTGCTCGTCGCGGCCCATACGCTGAGCGAGCGCCGCGAGTACATCCGGCACGTGGGGACGACCCTCCGCGTGCTCGCCTGGACCTTGCCCCCGGTCGCCCTGCTGTTGCTCCAGCCCGACTTCGGCACCGCCGCCATCCTGATGGGGTCCGTGGTGCTCCTGCTGATGATCGCGGGCATCCCTTACGAGTGGTACATCCTCATCTTCACGCTCGGGGCCTCTGTTATCGGTGGGCTCGTCGCCGTGGCGCCGTATCGCCTGAACCGCGTGCACACCTTCATCGACCCGTGGCAAGTGGAGGCGGACGGCGGCCACCAGGTCATCCAGGGCTTCCTCGCCTTGCACTCTGGCGGCTGGGCGGGCCTCGGTCTCGGCAACGGCTACGCGAAGCTCCACTACCTCCCCGAGCCGTGGACCGACTTCATCGCCGCCGTGGTGGGCGAAGAGCTGGGCTTCCTCGGACTCCTGGTGCTGGTGGCGTTGTTCGCCGCATGGGTCTGGCGCGCGCTGCGCATCTCGCGAGACGCCCGGGACGCATACGGGATGTACCTCGGCGCGACCCTCGCCGCGCTGGTGGGCATCGAAGCGCTGCTCAACCTTGGGGTCGTGCTCGGCCTCGTGCCGCCGAAGGGCCTCGTGCTGCCCTTCATCTCGTACGGGTCCACCGCGATGATGTCGCATCTCGTCATCGTGGGGGTCCTGCTCGCCATCGCCGCCGAAGCGCGCCCGGCCCCGCTGCCCGCCGGCTGGCTGCACCGCAAGGACTCCACGGACTTCAGCGGCGAGGGAGCCTGAGATGTTCCGCGGCAAGGTCCAGCACATCCACTTCGTCGGAATCGGCGGCTCCGGCATGAGCGGCATCGCGGAGGTGCTGCTGACGATGGGCTACGCGGTCACCGGAAGCGACGCCAAGGAGAGCGCCGCCACCACGCGCTTGCGCGGCCTCGGCGGGCGCATCTCGCTGGGGCACGACCCGGCCCACGTCCAGGGCGCGGATGTCGTGGTGCGCAGCACCGCCATCCGCGACGACAACCCGGAGATCCGGGCGGCTGAAGAGCAGAAGATCCCCGTCATCCCGCGCGCCGAGATGCTGGGCGAGCTGATGCGCATGAAGTACGGCGTGGCGATCGCCGGCACCCACGGGAAAACGACGACCACATCGATGATCGCACGTTGCCTGCACGGCGCCGGTCTGGACCCGACCATCGTCATCGGCGGCCGTCTCGACGCCATCGGCAGCTCGGCACGCTTGGGCGCAGGTGAGTTCCTGGTCGCCGAAGCCGACGAGTCGGACGGCAGCTTCATGCGGCTGGACCCGACGGTCGCCGTCGTGACGAACATCGACCCGGAGCACCTGGACCACTGGGGCACCGAGGAGGCGCTGCTCCAGGGCTTCGCGGACTTCGCCAACAAGGTCCCCTTCTACGGGTTCGCGTGCGTCTGCCTGGACCACCCGAACGTGCAGCGGCTCCTGCCGCGCTTGCGGCGGCGCATCCTCACCTTCGGGCTCTCGCCCCAAGCGGACGCCCGCGCCGAGGACATCCGCTTTCACGGCATGGAGACCCGCTTCCGGCTGATCTGGCGAGAGGCCGCGCTCGGGGAGATTCGCCTCGGCATGCCGGGCGAGCACAACGTGCTGAACGCCCTGGCGGCGCTGGCGGTCGGGCTGGAGCTGGGCGTGCCCTTCGCCGCGTTGCAAGGCGCGATCGACGGCTTCACCGGCGTGGACCGCCGCTTCTCCATCCGCGCGGAGCTGCCCCGGCCCGAGGGCGCCATCACCCTCATCGACGACTATGGGCATCATCCCGCCGAGATCCGCGCCACCCTGGCCGCCGCCCACAAGGCCTGGCCCCAACGCCGGGTCATCGCCGTGGTGCAGCCCCACCGCTTCACGCGCGTCCGCGACCTCCTGGCCGACTTCGCGCGCTGCGCCCACCAATCCGCCGCCGTGGTGGTGTGTCCGGTCTACAGGGCGGGCGAAAACCCCATTCCGGGCATCGACCACCATCGGCTCGCCGCGGAGATCCGCGCGGCCGGCCACCGGCACGTTCGGCCCGTGGACAGCCTCGAGGACGCGGCCGCCGCCGTGGCGGCCCAGGTGCTGCCCGGCGACGTCGTCATCACGCTGGGCGCCGGCGACGTGAACCGCGTGCTCACCCGGCTGGCCGAGGTGCTCGGTGGATGACCCGCTGCACGCGGTCGCAACGGCGGCGGCGGCCCTGCCCGGAGCGCTGGTGCGCCGCGACGAGCCGCTGGCGCGCCACCTTCCCCTGCGCTGCGGCGGCCCGGCCCGCGTGTGGGTGGAGGCCGCGGATGTCGACACGGTGAAGGCCGTGTTGGCGGCGGCGCGGGCAGGCGGCGTCAGCTGGCGGGTGCTGTGGCCCTTCCAGGACAGCATCGCGCCAGATGGAGGCTTCGACGGGCTGGTGCTGCGGCCGGGGGTCGGCTTCGCGGAGGTTCGGCGCCTCGACGACGGCGGGCTGCGCGTCGGCGCGGCGGCGCTGTGGGCCAGCCTCGGCGCCGTGTGGCCAGCGGTGGGAGACTGGCCCGGCTGCGCGGGCGGCCTCTTTGCCACGGGGCAGGCGGCCGTCTTGGGCCCCGCGCTGCGCCAGGTGGTCTACTTGAGCGGCAGCCGGCAGCGGGTCGTGCCGGTCGGCCCCGACGGCGCGCCGCCGCCGCTCCCCCCGCGCGCGCTCCTCGTCGCCGTGGTGGTGGACCCGGCGGCCCCCCTCGCCGGGCGCCCGCGCCCCCTCGGCACCCTGTTCCACGACGCCGCCCCCGTCGGGCGCTCGGTTGTGCCCCGCGCCGCCGCCGCCGAGCTCGTGCGCGCCGGTCTGCTGGGCGCGCGCCTGCGGGACTGGCGCTTGCCCTTGGAGCGCCCCGGCACCGTCATCAACCGCGGGCAGGGCACCGCCCGTGAGCTGCTCGTCTTCGCGCACGGCCTCCAAACCCGCGCAGAGAAGGCGGTCGGCTCCGTCCTCCCTGTCCGCCTCACCCCCATCGCCGCCGAGCCCGTCCGGCGCCCCGGTCCCCCCGCATGAGCCCGCGCCCCGCCTCCCCTCTCGCCCTCGGCCCTCACACCCGCGTGGGCGTGCTCATGGGCGGCCTCTCCCCCGAGCGCCACGTCAGCCTGAAAAGCGGCCACGCGGTGTACGGCGCGCTGCGCGCGCGCGGCTGGGACGCCGTGGAGATTGACGTCGGGGCCGACCTCCCTGCCGCCCTGCTGCGGGAGCGCGTGGACGTCGCGTGGATCGCCTTGCACGGGGCCTTCGGCGAGGACGGCTGCGTGCAAGGGCTGCTCGAGCTGATGGGCATCCCGTACACGGGCAGCGGCGTGCGCGCCTCGGCCATCGCGATGGACAAGGTGGCGACCAAGCGCATGCTGCGCGGGGCAGGCGTGCGGCTGGTCCCAGACGCGGTGTGGCGGCCGGGAGACCCGATGCCCTCGGGGCTGTCCTTCCCGCTCGTGGCGAAGGCGCCGAACGGGGGGAGCACGCTCGGGATTCGGTTCGTGGACGACGCCGCCGGGCTGGAGGCGGCGCTGGCTGAGCTGTCCACCTGGGACGACGTCGTCCTGCTGGAGCAGCGCATCGAAGGCGAGGAGATCACCGTCGCCATATTGGACGGCCAAGCCTTGCCCCCGGTCTCCATCCGGCCCGTCGGCCACGACGCGTTCGACTTCACGGCCAAGTACACCCCCGGCCACACCGTCTACACGGTGCCGGCTCCCCTCCCCGCGGACGTGCTCGCAGACGCGCAGGCCCAGGCGCTGGCCGCGTGGGAGACCTTGGGCCTCGCCGGGGTGGCCCGCGCCGACTTCATCGTCGACGCGCAGGGGCAGCCGTGGTTCCTGGAGGTCAACACCCTGCCCGGCATGACCGCGACCTCCCTGTCCCCGATGGCCGCCGGAGCCGTGGGGGTTTCCTTCGAGGACCTGGTGGAGCGCCTCCTCCGCGGCGCGCGCCTGCACCTGCCGCGCCCCGACGCCGCGCGCGCCGCGCGCCCCGGAGAAGCGCCGTCTGACGGCTGAGTTGGGCCAAGGGCCCTTGCGTCGCAGATCCTCACGCGCTATTGTCCCTTTCTCCCCCGCGCTGTGTTCCCGCACCGCCCCGCAGTCCCGCCCGTGTCCACTCCCCCCGCCACTGACGCGGCCTCTGCGCCCGTCCCGCTCCTTCTCCGCGTCCGCCGCGTGCTCGTGGCCGGCGTGATGGGTGGCGTGTGCCTCACGGCGCTGGGCTTGCTCGGCCATGAGCTGCGCACCGGCACCGCCTGGGTCATCCAGTCGGTCGAGGTCAGCGGGAACGTCGTCGCCTCCAAGGAGGCCATCCGCCACCTCGCAGACCTGCGGGTCGGGACTCCGCTCCTCGCCGCAGACCTGGGCCGGGTCGTCCGCGGCGTCAACGAGCACCCGCGGGTCCGGCGCACCGAGGCGCGCCGCCTGTTCCCGTCGGTCGTGCAGATCGTCGTCGAAGAGTACGACACCGCGCTGCTGCTCGCGCTCGACTCCCTCTGGACGGTCGACAGCGCCGGCGTGGTGTTCGCGCGGGCCCGCTCGGACGACCTGGACCACCCGGTCCTCACCGGGCTGGACACCTCGCTCGTCACCGCACACCCCGAGGTCGCGCGGGTGGCGCTGCGCGACGCGCTCGGCATCCTGGCAGCGGCCGAGGGCCATCCCATCGCAGACCCGCGCCGCATCTCCGAGCTGCGGCTCGACCGGCAGGCCGGCTTCACGCTCATCCTGCGGGATGGCTCCGAGCTGTTCTTCGGCTTCGGGAGCCCCCAAGAGCGCCTGGACCGCCTGGACCGCCTCATCGCCGCCGGCCTGCACCTCAACGACGGCCCCCTGCGCGTCGACCTCGACGACGCCGAGTTGGCCCTCGTGCGTCCGATGGTCGATCCACCAACCGCCGCCGAACTCGCCGCCGCCGAAGCCGAAGCCCTCGCGCTCGCCAATCCGGGGGCCGCCGCCCCCACCGATCCCGCCTCTCCGCTCACCGCCGCGCCGCATTAGTCTCGCGCGCGCCACCCCCTCGCCCCGCCGCCGCTGTCAGGAGTCCCCACCATGTCGAAGTCCCAGCTCGATTTCGTTCGCGAAGAGTCCCCCAACGCCGACATCCGCGTCGTCGGCGTCGGCGGCGGCGGTGGCAACGCGGTCAACAACATGATTCGCGGTGGCATGACGGGCGTTCGCTTCATCGCGATGAACACGGACCGCCAGGACCTCGAGCGCAGCCTCGCGCCCGTTCGCTTTCAGTTGGGCGAGGGCATCACCCGCGGGCTCGGCGCTGGCGCCAACCCGGAGATCGGCCGCGAAGCCGCCTTGGAAGACCGCGAGAAGATCGCGGAGCTCCTGACGGGCGCGGACATGGTCTTCGTGACGGCCGGCATGGGCGGCGGCACGGGCACCGGCGCGGCGCCGGTGGTGGCGCAGATCGCCAAGGAGCTGGGCGCGCTCACGGTGGCGGTCGTCACGCGTCCCTTCACCTTCGAGGGCAACCGCCGCAAGAAGGCCGCCAACGAGGGCATCGAGGCGCTGCGTCAGGTGGTGGACACGCTCATCACCATCCCGAACCAGCGGCTCATCAGCGTCGCCACCGAAAAGACGACGATGCGGGACGCCTTCCGCATGGCGGACGACGTGCTCTACCACGCCACCAAGGGCGTGTCCGAGCTCATCAACAACACGGGCGAGTGGAACGTCGACTTCGCCGACATGCGCACCACGATGCTCAACAAGGGCGTGGCCCTGATGGGCGTGGGCACCGGCACGGGGCCTCACAAGACCATCGAGGCCGCCCAGCGGGCCATCAGCTCGCCGCTGCTGGACGACATCTCCATCAACGGCGCGACGAGCCTGCTCATCAACGTGACGTCGAGCGACGACCTCACGATGCTGGAGTACCACGAGGCCGTGACGATGGTGCAGGAAGAGGCCCACGAGAACGCCAACGTCATCGTCGGCTGGGTCATCGACAAGTCCATGAAGGACGAGGTGCGCGTCACCGTGGTCGCCACCGGCTTCGAAGAGAACTGGATGCAGAACCCCCGGCCGGACGCCGAGGAGCGGATGCGCAAGGTCGTGAACGGCAACCCGTCCAACGCCGCCGCCCCGCGCGGCCGCGGCCCGGACTCCCGCGGCATGACCAGCGGCATCAGCGCCGACGACTACGACATCCCGACGTACAACTTCTTCAAGAAGAAGGACGGCGTCTAAGGCCGCGCCGGAGCCGCGGCGCCTCCCGCGTCGCGGCGCCTCTCTCGCCACCGCGCAGCCCCCCGGCCCGCGGGCGGAGGGCTGCGGCCGGGCGGCTCAGTCGACGTCGAGCTGCCGGCGCACGAAGGCCGGGGTGTGGTTGCCGGAGGCCGTGCTCTGCCCCGGCAGCCAGACGGGCGCGAAGGAGCCGTCAAGGCCGCGGCCCACGAGGTCCAGGTCTACGCCGGTGACCCAGACCTGCGGCACGCCGCTCACGCGCTGGGCATAGGGCCGCTCGCTCGAATAGGCGATCCAGCCGACATTGCCGACGATGGGCCCCCAGCGCGGCCAGGAGTTCTCGACGTTCGGCATGCCGTTGGCCCGGGCGAGCAGCACCGGGGCCCCGCCGGCGGCCGGCATCACCATCAGCTCGGCGCTGACATTGGCGTAGGAGTTCCCGCCGTTGGTGGTGCGGTTGAACGCGAGCCACGCGCTGTCAGGAGAGAAGGTGGGGTAGTGGTACGACTGGCCCGGGGGCGCGACCGCGAGCACGGTCTCAGCGCCGAAGGTGTCCCCGGGGAGCATCTCGACGGCGCGGAGGTCGCAGTCGATGGCGTGCCAGTCCGAGTTGTTCATCGCCGAGGCGCAGCTCGCGTAGACGAGGGTGCGGCCATCCGGCGACCAGTTTGGATGCGCCGCCCACCCGCGCGTGGGCACCTGGGCGATGGACGCTCCGGTGG
>JBEIVK010000693.1:0-2518 GCA_040373935.1 Alphaproteobacteria bacterium | reverse complement strand
CCGGGTGGGGCAGGGTGATGTGCTGGTCCACCGCGAGGCCCGTGGCCTCGGCCTCGGCGCCGTCCGCCCAGCGCACCCGCACGGCGTCCACCCGCACGGCATCGCCCAACCCGAAGAGCAGCCGCGCCGGCCCCTGCCCGTGCGAGCGAAGCGCGTGCACCTCGCGCACGTGGACGCGGCCGCCCGCCTCCACCTCCACCCGCGCGCCCAGGCCCGTGGGGTTGGCGGGAGGCCCCGGCACCCGCACCTCCAGGCCCGCGCCGCGCCGGCAGGGCGCGCCCACCACCCGAGGAGGGGCCCACGGGCTCGCGAAGATGACCTCCGGCAGACCATCCGCATCGAGGTCGGCCACGGTGGACGCGACGTCGGGCACGAGGTCCCCGAAGCCCCAGGCCGCCGTGACGTCGGTGAAGGTGGCCCCGTCCCAGGACCAGAGGAGATCCGGGTAGATGGCGCCTTCTGCGGCTTCGCCGGGCAGGCCCGTCATCTCGCTGGACGCTTGGGCCAGCTCGAGCTGGCCGTCGAGGTCCAGGTCTGCGAGGTCCACCGACCAGCCGACCGTGCCGTGACGCCCCACCGGCGCGGCGGGGGCCAGGCCCACCTGCGCGTCGTACCAGGCGCCGCGGCCATCCGAGAGGAAGCACCGCGGCGGGCCCACGTCCGAGAGGCAGTAGTCGAGCAGGCCGTCGCCGTTGAGGTCGGTGGCATCGGCGCCCATCCCCGCCATCGAGAGCCCGATGCCGGCGGTGCGGCTGTCCTCGGTGAGCGCGAGCGCGCCGCCGGCGGGGGTGTCGTTGCGCCAGAAGGTGGAGCGCGTGGCGAGATCGTTGACGAGCAGGATGTCGAGATCGCCGTCGTCGTCGCGGTCGGTGGCGAGGCCGACTTGGACGTGGACGGCGGTGCCGTCGTCGGTGAGCTGCGCCGCTTCGGTGAGCCCGTCGGCGCCCTGCAGCCGCACGCGGGCCGGCGGGGCCGCGCCGCCGGGCTCCGTGGGCATGCCCGGCGCGACCACGTCGAGGTCTCCGTCGCGGTCCAGGTCGCCGATGACGAGGGTCTTCACGGTGCCGACGGACGCAGCCGCCAGCGGGTGCCACACGGCGGCCTCGGGGGAGAAGTCCAACCCGGCGCCCCCCGGCATCGCGAGGATGGCCGCCCCGAAGAACTGAAGGAGATCCTGCCAGCCGTCGCCGTCGAGGTCGGCCAAGGCCAGGTGGGGGACGGCGCCCGCCGGGCCGGGCAGCGGCAGCGTGCGCGGCACGAAGGCGCCGCCGACCTGCTCCCAGATGCGGGCGCGGTTCGTCTCCGAGACGATGAGGTCCACGTCGCCGTCGGCGTCGGCGTCCTCGGCGACCATCCATCCGAGGCCCGGCGGGGCGGGCTCCGCCGCGGCCTGCGGGGCGCCGAAGCCGAGCGCGGCGCTGCGGTCCACGAGGGAGGGGGGCGCGCCCGGGGCGCAGCGGGGCGCGCGGAAGGGCACGCCGACCACCGCGGCGGGGCGCGCGGGAGCGCCGGACGTGTCGCCCGCGGGCGAAGCGCAGGCGGCCAACAGCGAGAGGAGAGGCGTTGCCTTGGCACCGTTCAACCGACGCATGCGGCCCGCTAACGGGTTCTGCGCATCGGGGGAGGGCGGCCAACGCCAGGCGTCAATCCCCTGTATCCGCCGCCCAGCCGCAGCCGGCGGCCCAGAGGCCGTCCCCGGCGGCGGCGGCCTCGTCGGACCAGGTGCCCGCGAAGTCCTCCGTGCGGCGCACGAAGTCGGCCACGTCGGCGTCTTGGGCGGCGGCGGCCTGGAGCGCGGGGCCCGCCGGATCGATCCAGCCGGTCGGGCTGCCGAGGCCGGGGATGCGCGCGGCGAGGCGGGGGAAGTTGGGCGCCTCGGCCCACGGGTCCGATGCGGGATCGAGGGGCAGCAGGCCCGGCTGGTCTGACCAGGCTTCGATCCAGGTGATCTCGCCCGCCTCGTTGAACGCGAACTCCTCGTAGATGGGGCAGGCGCGGCCGTCGTGGGCGTCGTAGCGGAAGACGACGCGGCAGCGCGCGAAGGGCGCCTCCTCGAAAAACCGGCAGTCGCGGCCGTCTACGATGGATGGATACGCGCGGAGCAGGCGGTCGCTCGCCTCGATGACCTCGCGGGTCCAGGCGGTCAGCTTGAGCCAGGGCGGCCACTCCCAGCGCGCCACGTTGGGGCTGTAGGCGGGGAAGGCGAGGGGAACCCGGCGGTCCATCGTGTCGAAGTAGGCGTTCGCGGCGTCGACGTAGTGGGAGGCCGGCAAGGCGGGGCGGCTGCACGCGAGCGGCGCGTCGGGGTCGCCGGGCGCGCAGTTGGCGGCCGGCGGGCTGCGGGGGGCCTCGGCGGCGCAGGCCGCGAGGAGCGCGGCGGTCCAGAGAGACAGGTGGCGCGGCGGCATGGGGCACCGGGGGAGGGCAGGGGACCGGCGGCGGGGCGGGCCGGGCCGGCGGGTGGTGCGCCCGCGGGGCCGCGTGAGGGGGGCCAGAGGGCGGCGCCGGTGGCGCCGGT
>JBEIVK010000547.1:0-3259 GCA_040373935.1 Alphaproteobacteria bacterium | reverse complement strand
GGCGCGGCCGCGCCGACCCCGGAGGGGGCCCGGTGCCCGGCCGGGACGGCCGGGCAGGCGCCCGTCAGCGTGCGGCCGTGGACGCGGCCTGTTCGCGCAGGGCGGCCAGGACGCGCTCGGGCGTGAAGGGGATGCGGCGGAGGCGGATGCCGACGGCGTCGTAGATGGCGTTGGCGATGGCGGGGATGATGGCGTGCAGCGGGCCTTCGCCGGCCTCTTTGGCGCCGTAGGGGCCGCCCGGGTCGATGGTCTCGACGATGCGGGCGATGATGTCCGGGGTCTCGACGGCGGTGGGGATGCGGTAGTCGAGGAGGTTGGGGCCGGTGTGCAGGCCGCGCTCGTCGAAGAGGCCGGCCTCCATGATGGCCTCGGCGTAGCCCATGTAGACGCTGCCTTCGATCTGCCCCTCGACGAGCACGGGGTTGATGGCGCGGCCGCAGTCGTGGGCGACCCAGACCTTCTCGACCTTGACGATGCCGGTGTCGCGGTCCACGGTGACCTCGGCGACGTGGGCGGTGGTGGAGTAGGCGGGCGACGCGCCGATGGTGCCGCCGCGGTAGGCGCCGCCGACCTTGCGGGTGCGGTAGGCGCCGGCGGTGACGAGGGGGAGGCCGGCGGCGGCCTCGGCGATCTGAAGGACCTGCTGCACGGGCAGGTGGCGGGACGGGTCGCCCTTGTCGTGCCAGGTGCCGAGCCCCACGCCGACGCGCTCGGGCGGGACCTGCCAGTGGGCGGCGAGGGCCTCGACCATGCGGGAGCGCAGGGCGCGGGCGGCTTCTTGGGCGGCGGTGCCGACCATGTAGGTGACGCGCGACGAGTAGGAGCCGAGGTCGACGGGCGTGAGGTCCGTGTCGTGGGAGACGACGAAGATGTCGTCGGGCGAGACGCCGGTTTCTTCGGCGACGATCCACGCGAGCATGCCGTCGCTGCCCTGGCCGATGTCGCTGGCGCCGCAGAACACGGTGATGCGGCCCGAGCGGTCTGCCCGCAGCTGGACGCCGGATTGCGGCATGTCGTTGGGGTAGATCGGGTAGGCGGTCCCCGAGATGTACATCGAGCAGGCGACGCCGAGGCCGCGGCCGTCCGGGAGCTTGCCGTGGCGCTCGGCCCAGCCGGAGTCCCGGGCCACGACGTCGAGGCAGGCGCGCAGGCCGGTGCTCGGGATGAGCTGGCCGTTGACGGTGAGATCGCCGTCGGAGAGGGCGTTGCGGCGGCGAATCTCGATCGGGTCGATGCCGAGGCGCTGGGCCAGCTCGTCGAGCCCGCACTCGAAGGCGAACCGCGGCTGCACGGAGCCGTGGCCGCGCTTGGGGCCGTTGCAGGGCTTGTTGGTGTAGAAGCGGCGCGCGCGGAAGTGGTACGCGCCCATGTTCACCGGGCCCGTGAGGAGCTGGCCCGCGTAGTACGAGGTGATCATCCCAAAGCTGTGGTAGGCCCCGCCGTCGATGCGGATGTCGCTGTCCACGGCGAGCAGGCGGCCGTCCGCCGCCCCCGCGAAGCGCATCTTCATCTCCATCGGGTGCCGCCCGCGGTGCGAGTAGAAGACCTCCTCCCGGGTGTAGAGGATCTTGACGGGCCGCCGCGCCTTCCGGGCGAGGTGGGCCACGCAGAACTCGAGGTCGAAGGGCTCGGACTTGCCGCCGAAGGCCCCGCCCACCGCCGGCTGGATGACCCGCACCTTGGACTGCGGGACCTGGAGGACCTTGGCCAGCTCGCGGTGGAGGTAGTGCGGGACCTGCGTGGAGGACCAGACGGTGAGGAAGCCGTCGGGGGAGACGTCGGCGATGGCGCAGTGGGGCTCGATCGGTGCGTGGGTGTTGCCCTCGTAGAACCACTCGCCGTCCACCGTCGCGTCGGCGGCGGCGAAGGCGGCGTCGACCTCGCCGAAGGCGAGGTCCACGTCCTTGCAGACGTTGTCGGTGCGCGGGCGGCCCTTCCAGTCGGCGTCGTGCACGAGGGCGGTGGCGGCCTCGGCGGCGTCGAGGGTGAGCACGGCGGGCAGCACGTCGTACTCGACGGTGATGAGGTCCATCGCGCGGATGGCGGTCTCTTCGTCGATGGCGGCGACGGCGGCCACGCCGTCCCCGACGTAGCGCACCTTGTCGATGCACAGGGCGGTCTCGTCCGGGGTCCAGGGGATGACGCAGTAGGCGGTGGGCAGCTCGGCGCCGGTCATCACGGCGACGACGCCGGGGAGGGCCTCGGCGCGGGAGGTGTCGATGCGGAGGATGCGCGCGTGGGCGTGCGGCGAGCGCAGGATGCGGCCGTGCAGCATGCGCGGCAGCTCGATGTCGTCGGCGAACTTCTCGACGCCCGTGGCCTTGCGGATGCTGTCCGCTTTGCGGCCGCGGCGCCCGAGCACGAGGAAGCCCTCGGCCGGCGGGCCGTAGGCGGCGGGCGTCTCGCAGCCGGGGGTGGACGCGTCGGCCAGGCCGTCGAGCCCACGAGACGCGAGCTTCACGGCGTCGAAGATCTTGGTGTAGCCGGTGCAGCGGCAGAGGTTGCCGCCGAGCGCGGTGCGGATCTCGGCGTCGGTGGGCGCGGGCTTTTCGCGGAGCAGCGCCTCGGCCGAGCAGATCATGCCGGGCTGGCAAAAGCCGCATTGGAGGGCGCCGGCGATGTCGAAGGCGCGCGGGACGCGCGGTGGCACGCCCTCGATGGTGGTGATGGCCTTGCCCTCGGCGGTGGCGGCGAGGGTGCAGCAGGACAGCACCGGCGCGCCGTCCACCAGCACCGTGCAGGCGCCGCAGTCGCCCTTGTCGCAGCCCTGCTTGGTGCCCGTCAGCTTGAGCTTGTAGCGGAGCACCTCGAGCAGCGTCCAGTGCGGCGGGGCGAGCGTGTCGTGGGCGTCGCCGTTGACGGTGAGCTGGAGGGGGAGGGGGCGTTCGGCCATGGGCGCTCCGGAGCGCTCGGCTAACCCGGCCGGCTTGACCGGGCCGCGCGAGGGGGCGATGCTGCATCGCGGGGGGAGCATGCGCGCCGAATCGCCCGTGGATGGGATCTCGCTGGTCTGCCCGGTCTGCCGCGGGGTGGGGCCGGACGGCGTGTTCCGCGCGGCGCCGTTGGGGCCCGCGGGGGCCGGGCTCGGCTGCCCGGCGTGCGGGGCGGCGTTCCCCGTGGTGGACGGCGTTCCCATCGTGCTGCGCGACACCGACGCCTGGCTGCGCGACGAGCTGCCCACGGTGCTCGCCCGCGAGGGCCTGCCGGCCGAGGTGGAGGCGCGCCTGTTGCGCGGGGGCGGCCCGGTGGCGCGCAGCCG
>JBEIVK010000968.1:0-1611 GCA_040373935.1 Alphaproteobacteria bacterium | reverse complement strand
GCCCGAGACGGTGGGGGTCGCCACCCACAAGGACTGCCCGCTCGACAAGTTCTACTACTTCGACCCCAAGCGCTTCCGCCGCGCCGAGTGGGGCAACATGACGGGCAAGTTCTTGTCGCACGGCTACGAGTCCACGGCCGGGCAGCGCGGCGCCTTCAAGGGCACCGGCATCGCGACGGCCTACCTCGCGGCCCGCTTCGCCTGCTTGCGCGAGGCGTTGCCCGAGGAGTCGGCGGTGGGGCTCATCGAGATCATGCGCCAGCAGGCGTTGATCCCGGTGCCCGAGATCGGGTACGCGTAGGCGCCCCGGGTGCTCGCCGCCCTGCTGCTCGGGGGGATCGCGGCGGCCGGGCCGGTCGACATGGTCGGCGTGGGCGCGGCCAGCATGGGGCGCGGCGGCGGCGGAATGGCGCTGGCCGATGGGCCCGAGGCGGCCTTCCTCAACCCGGCTGGGCTGGCGGCGTTGCGCGCGCCGCGCTTCGAGCTCGGGGCGGCCCTGCTGCTCACGGACCTCCGTCCGGTGCCGGCGCTGTGGTGGGACACCAACCGCGACGGCCTGCTCGACGGCGCAGACGACCCGCTGCGCGTCGAGGTCAACGCGCGCCCGGCCGACTTCGTGCGCCTCGGCATCGCGCGGCCGGTGGGGCGCCGCTTCGGCATGGGGCTGTCCTTCCAGTTCCCCACCACCCGCCTCATCCGCATCGAGACCGTCGAACCCGCGCTTCCTCACTACCTCCAGTACCAGAATCGCCTCCAACGCTACGAGGCCGCGGTGGGCTTCGGCTGGGAGCAGATCGAGGGGATCCGCCTCGGGGGGCGCGGTCGAGGTCCTCGTGCGCGCCCGCTACGGCCTCGTGAGCACCCTGGACGTCGGGGCAGACCCGGCGGCGGAGGGCGGGCTCGGCGACGTCGTGGGGCCGCTGGTGCTCGACGTTCATCAGATGACCATCGACATCGTGCCGGCCTTCGCGCCCATCGTGTCTGCACAATGGGATGTCGGGGCGCAGTTCCCCGCGCTGGAGGGGCTGCGCCTCGGCGGGTCGTGGCGCGGCGGCACCGGCCTGCCCGTGGATGTAAACGTCGACGTGCAGGCCAACCTGCGCGTGGCCCCCACGGGCGGGCTCGGCGCGACCACCCTGCCGCTGGTCGCCCCTTTTGCGCTGTCCGTGTACGACCACAGCGTCCCGGACAAGCTGACCGTCGGCGCCGGGCTCCAGGTGGAGCGCTGGGCGGCTGCGCTCGACGTGTACCGGCTTGGCTGGGACGAGGTGCAGGTCAACGTCACGCGCGTCGTCGACGGCGCGCTCACGACCCCGCTGCTCTCCTTGACGGACCCCTCCCTCCGCGACGGCAATCCGTACACCCTCGTCCTCGCTCCGGTGGTCGGGGTGCGGGGCGGGGCCGAGGCGGATCTTCCGCCCATCCCCCTCCCGGCGCCGGCCGACGCCCTCACCCTGACGCTCCGCGGCGGCGGCGGCTACGAGCCCACGCCGCTCCAGGCCCAGGGCGCGGGCAGCGCCTTCCTCGACGGGGACCGCGCCTTCGGCTCCGTCGGCCTCGGCCTGCGCCACGGCGATCCGTTTGGCCTTGTCGGTGGCCCCGTCCGCTGGG
>JBEIVK010000823.1:0-1965 GCA_040373935.1 Alphaproteobacteria bacterium | reverse complement strand
CGTGCACGACTGGGGTGGCGCGATCGGGATGGGTTGGGCCGTACGCCAGCCGGAGCGGGTGGGTCGGATCGTGGTGCTGAATACCGCGGCGTTCCGGTCGCGACGGATACCCGCGCGGATCGCCCTGTGCCGCGTGCCGGGGTTGGGTGCGCTGCTGGTTCGCGGAGCCAATGGGTTCGCGTGGCCGGCTACATGGATGGCGGTGCATCGTCGGCCGTTGTCGCGAGAGGTGGGCCGCGGCTATCTGTGGCCCTACCAGACTTGGGCCGATCGCGCCGCGGTGCACGGGTTTGTCCGCGATATCCCGCTGGCTCCTTCGCACCCGAGTTGGGCGGCGCTGGTTGCGGTGGAAGAGGGCCTCGCACGGCTGCGCGATCACCCGATGGAGATCCACTGGGGTGGGAAGGATTTCTGCTTCGACGACACCTTCTTGGCGCGTTGGCGGGAGCTCTTCCCGCGGGCCGCCGTGAACCGGCTCGCGGACGCCGGCCATTACGTGCTGGAAGACGCGCGCGAGGAACTCGTCCCGCGGATCCAAGCGTTCCTGCAGGGCGGACACTGAGCCCGGCTGAATACGCCCGTGGCGGTCAGTCCACTGGGAGCGAGAAGGGCGGGGTCGGCAGACCTGAGGCGTTTAGCAACCAGCCGGCGGGGAGTGCCTGCCACGCGTGGCGGACGTGCGCGGGTGGATCGACTCCCGGAGCGGATAATCGCAGTCGGTTTTCGGCGATCATCACGATCTCCGTGGCGGCCGCGAACCGACCCTCTGGCCCCGCCAGTTCGAAGGCGCGGTCGGGCGCGCCCCCCATCCGTAACCCGCCCGCTGCGTGGACGAACTCTATCTCCACGAAAGCGCCGCTCCTTTGAACCCACTTCGGGCTGGGCCCTTCGTCTAGGATGGATTCCCCGTACACGCGGCGCCGCGCCAAGCGGGCCAATCGCTCGCCGACCTCGCGCTTCCGTAGCGGATGAATGTCTGCCGGATCCCCCACGTCGATCGTCACTGCCTGGCCGGTCGCGGGCAGGGCCAAAGTGGCAGTCTGCGCGGCGCGTAGTGCCACCCAGTCATCGGGCGTGGTCGTGGGCGGCATCCGACCAAGGCCGGGAAGTTGGACCCAAAAGAAGGGCGCATCCGCGGCCTGGAAGTCGTGCCGCCACTGCCCGATTAAGGCGGAAAAAAGGCGCTCGTACTCGCCCGCGCGGCGCGCGTTGCCCTCTCCTTGGTACCAGAGGAACCCGCGTAACGCGTAGGGCAAAACCGGCGCGATCATCCCGTTGAAGAGCGCCGCGGGCTCTTGGTGATGACCAGGACCAATAGGGGCCGCGGGACGGTTCGGCGGGCTCGCGCCGCGGGCGCGCGCGGCCGCCGCCTCCTTCTCCCAACGCTGCAGCGCTGCCTCGTGGCGTTCACGCGCGGCGGGGTAACGCGCCAGTACCTCGTTCCAACGGTCCGCCACCCCTCGGAAGGCGGGATCCGCCGCGAGTGCCTCGCGGCTCATCCAACCCTCGACCGCGCTGTTGCCGTGCGAGCAGTTGATCAACCCTATGGGAACACGCAGCGCCAGCCACAGCTCCCGGGCGAAGTGAAAGCCGACGGCCGAGAAGTCCCCGGCGGTCGAGGGGGAACAGACGCTCCACGCGGCGGCCGCCTCGGTCTGCCGCTCGCTCCGGGGGTTGCGGGCCACCTTGAGCTGCCGGATGGCGGGGAAGTCCGCGGTCGCCACGTCCGTCTCACCGCTGGCCGCGGATTTGAGCCGCCATTCCATGTTGGATTGCCCCGCGGCCAGCCAGACCTCGCCGACCAGCACGTCCCGGGCGAAGGCGCGGGTGCTGCCTGCGGCCGCGAGGGTGCGCGGGGCGAGGCTGGCGGGCAGCGCCGGCAGCGTGATCTCCCAGCGTCCGCGCGCATCCGCGCTGGCTGCGCCGGGCGGCAGCTCCCCCAAGGTGACGCGCACGCGTTCTCCG
>JBEIVK010000467.1:0-3703 GCA_040373935.1 Alphaproteobacteria bacterium | reverse complement strand
GAGGCGCTGCGCGCGCGCGTCGCGCGCCCGCTCCCGGGCCTGGGCGGCCGCGGCGCGCTCGGCGAGGGCCATCAGCGTGAGGTCGAGATCGAGGAGGCGGGCGTCCAGCACCGCGCGGCCGCGGACCGGGGCGCCTTCGACGGCGGCGCGGGCGTCCACCAGCGCAGCGCGCAGGACCTGGGCGGCGAGCGCGCGATCCGCGAGGCCATCGGTCGGGAGGAGACCGGCGCGCAGCGCGGTGAGGCGCGGGCTCGCGCAGCGTCCGGCCCCGAAGCGCACCGCGCCCAGCTCGGCGGCGTCGAGCACCGAGCCGATGGCGACGGCGCGCTGCTGTTGGCCGAGGGAGAAGGCGTCGAAGGGCGAGAGGCCGGAGGCCGGAGGACGCCGGCCCATCGCGCGGACGACCTCGTTGAACCGCACGAGCCCGTAGAGCGCGGCGCCGTCGGAGTCCGGCGGCAGCCCGTCACTGCACAGGCCGAGACCGCTCAGCGCGGCCCAGGCCGCCGAGCGGAAGTGGGCGTCCTCCGCAGACACCATGCCCGTTCGCGCCTCCATCGTGTTGCGCAGCAACCACAAGCGAAGGGCCTCCGCCGGCTGCCCCTCCCGCAAGGCGAGGCGGGCGTTCCAGAAGACGAGCGCGGCGTCGGGAGCCCGCGCCCCCGGGCCCGGCGGGGCCGCCGCGCGCCCAAGGCCCACCGCGAGCACGATCGCGCCGAGAAGGGTCAAAAGGCCACACCGGCGGCCACGCTCGCCTCTCCCCACCAGCCAAGCGCCGTCGGCTCGGCGATGCGCGTGAGCGGGAGGGCGACCGAGACCCGCGGCGCCAGAAACACGCCCTGGCGGATGTAGAGGTCGTTGCCGAGCCCAACCATCGGGGTGTAGCGCGTCGGGTCCACCACCATCGCGTCCAGGCGGGCATCTTCGAGGTTGGCGCGCTCGGCGGGGCCCAGGGTCGGCCGGAACAGCGCCGCCAGCCCCTCGCGCACGCGCAGCCCCTCCAGCGACCCCGGGTAGAGGGCGTAGCGAAGGCCAACCCAGCCGACAAAGACCATCTGCACCGACGGGAACCAGCGCGGACGCGCCGTGACGAGGCCTTCGGCCAGCGGGACGCCGAGGTGGGCGTCGATCTCCAGGCGGGGCGGCTTGCCCGGCTGGCGGTACGGGGTGAGCGCGAGGGCTTGGCTGGCGTCGGTGTCCCAGGACCACGCGCCGGACAGACCGAGGTCCCACAGCAGGCCGTTGCGGGGCACACGCACGGCAACCCCCGCCCGCAAGCTCTGAAAGGTGTTCAGCTCCACGGGCTGGCCCCCCGTCGCCGCCACCTGCACCTTGGACCGCCGCCAGTCGTAGGCCACCGGCCGCGAGGTGCTGCCGAGCGTGCGCTCCACGAGGACCGGGAACGGCGTGCGGTAGGGCGCCAGCACCTCCGGGGCCGCCGGGGGAGGCTCGGCCGGCGGCGGCGCGGCCGGCGGCGGCTCCTGGGCACGGGCCGGCGCAGCGGCGAGGCACACGCCCAGCAGCAGCCCGAGTCGACGGGCCCAGGCCCGCGGGCGCTCAAGGGTCACGCGGGTAGGCCTCCCCGGGCAGCGACGGTTGCAGCGGCGCGTAGCAGCGGTTCGCGTATCCCTCGCGGAAGCTGTCCCGCACGCGGTAGACGCCCTCGCTCCCGAACACCGGGTGCCCGCAGAACCGCGTGCATTGCAGCAGCCGCGCCTCGAGGCGAATCTGCTGCTTCAGCCAGGTTTCGGCGCCGAGAAAGTCTTCTCCCTCCCCGCCGATGCCGAAGGGCACGCTGAACCCGAAGGCGCTGACGGAGCCCGCCACCACCGCCTCGTACTCCATGCGCAGGAGGAACGGGAAGCTCCAGAACAGGCCGAGGTCGTAGCCCGACTCGCCAGCGAGGTTGTGCCAGACCGGCAGGGCCTCGATCGGCACGACCCCGGAGCGCACTTGGGCGCAGACCTCCGCGGGGACCTCACCGGCGGCGCACGGCTCGGCGATGATGTCGTCCACAAGGCCGCTCTGAAGAATGGGCGACCGAAAGACCACCGGGAGCACCGCGCCCTTCGGACAGAACGAGAACGCGTCCGCCGGCGCCGCGGGGATGTTCTCGCCGTTGAGGAAGGTCGCCACCCCAATCTCGCCCACATCGACATGATCGGAGGTGGTGGCGAACTCGGGCACGCGGAAGTCGAGGGAGAGCACGCGGCCCGCCTGCCGCGGCGAGTATTGGTCGATGAAGTCCAGGTAGTCGGGGCGCGGCGCCAGGATGGGCAGCAGCCCGACCGAGAGCGGGCCGAGATCCAGCTCGGGCAGGTCCGGCAGGATGGCGCAGCTCAGCAAGGACGCCCCGGGCGTCGGCGCGCCGCCCCCCAGGCTGGCGGGGCACCAGAGGGTGACCGGCTCCAGCGCCGGGTCGTCGAGGCCCCGCGCGAGGCTGTCGAACACGAAGGCGCCGGCGAGGCGCGGGGTCGCGCGGTGCCGCTCCGCCGGCAGGAGCGCGGCCAGCGCCTCCTCCAGCGCGCGGGCCGGGCCCGCTTCGTCGCGGTGGAGCGCGATGCGGAGGATGAGGTCGCCGCTGTCGGGCGCGACCCGCTCCGCCTCGACCGCCGCCCGTAGAGCTTCCGTGAGCCGCGGGACGAAGTCCGGCGCCGCCCAGTCGTCCGTGCAGGTGGTGCGGAGGTCGCCGAGGAGCAGACGCTGGCGCTGCATCGCCTCGTGCTCGGCGGAGATGGTGCGCCCGCAGGGCCCCAAGAAGAACGGGATGGAGACGGCGCTGCGGACCGGGCTCTGCAGCGCCGGGAACGCAGGCTCGACCTCCGGGTTCTTGCGGGCCCAGGCCGCGGACTCGAAGGTGCCGCGGGCGTCCGCGACGCGGGCCTGGGCGCAGACCGTGCTCACCCCGCCGAAGGCCGCGTCCAGGCGCCCGGGACCGAAGGCCGCGCGGTCCGTCGTCTCCACACCGCCCAGGCCCGCCGGAGAGAAGCCCGGTGGGCAGGCCACGCCGTACGCGTAGGGGTTGTCGACCGACGCCGTCTCCGCGCTGCCCGCCTGCACGTCGTCCACGGCGAACCAGCGCCGCAGGCCGAGCGCGGTCGCCTCCTCGTTCCGCAGCGTCGGGAACTGGTGGCGCCCGCGCCACTGCACCCGGCGGTTCTCTCCGTCGAAGACGCCATACACCACCAGGGAGCGATGGTCGTGGGGCGCGCCCGGACCGACCACGTTGAGCCGGGTGTCCGCCGGGAGGGCGAGCGCCCCGTCGGGGTGGTAGCGCAGGCGGAGGTCCACGCGCCGCGGCCGCTCGGGGAGGGCCACGCTCCAGGAGCCGCAGCGCCCGTTGACGCCGCAATCCACGGGGCGATGGAGGTGCACCGGCGCCAGCGATTCGAGCGGCACCCAGTCCTGGACCGTCGTGTCGGTCACCCAGCGCGCCTCGACCTGGTTCGGCGGGCCCAGGCCTTGCGCGGCGCGCACCTCGTAGAAGAAGAACAGGGTCTCCTCCTCGGCGAACCACGCGGCGTCCGCACGCGCGAAGCGCGCCTCCACCGGGATCAGCGGCGCCTTGTCACAGCCGGCGAGGGCCACGCCGACCGCCGCCGCGCACCCGCGCCACCCCCCGGTCACGCCGCCCCGTCCCCGGCGAGCGCGGCGACCCACGACACCCCCGCCAGCGAGAGCGCCGGCGGCAGCGCCCGCGCGAGCG
>JBEIVK010000904.1:0-1758 GCA_040373935.1 Alphaproteobacteria bacterium | reverse complement strand
GCCGCGCGGGCCGCACCGGCCCTCCGGGCCGCCGCCTCCGGCCCGTGCCGCGGTGGCCCCGCCGCCGGCGCCCGCCCCGCCCGAGCGGTTACACCGCCGCGATGCCGGCCTGGGACCACCTCCGCGCGCTGCTCGTGACGGCGCACCTGCTCGCCATCGGCGCGCTGGCCATCCCCGCGCCGGTCGGCGGCATGAACGAGCGCGCCTTCCAGGACCCGAACGTCCAGGCCAGCTTCGCGGCGTGGGCCCGGCCGTTCGCTGCGCTGGGCCTGCCCGTCACGCCGGCCACCATCGAGTCCATCGCCTGGGTGGGGGGCCGCCTGCTCGTCGACGGCCGGGCCGCCCTCGTCGCCCCGCTGCGGCCCTATGTCACCTTCGCCGGGGTGGGGCAGCATTGGTCCATGTTCGGCCAGGTCAACACCCGCCCCGCGCGCTTCGAGGTGTGGCTGGACGAGGGCGACGCGCTCACGCTGCTCTACGCCCCGCACGACCCGGAGGCCCGCTGGATGGCCCCCGTGCTCGAGCACGAGCGCATCCGCACGCTGTTCGGCCACTTCGACTGGCGCACGCACCGCCGCGCCTACGCCGGCCTCGCCGCGTGGCTCGGCCCGCGCGCCGCCGCCGCGTTCCCCACGGCCGAGGGCCTCGTCGTGCAGATGGTCGAGGCCCCCATCCCCGCGCCCGCGGCCCTGCGCGCGTCGGGCGCCCTGCCCGAGGGCAAGGCCTACTGGGTCACCCGCGTGCCGTTCCGGGGCGCCCGGTGAGCCGCCTCTGGGCCGCCTGGGTCGCCCACCTCGCCGCCCGCGAGCCCGCCACGGTGCTCGCCGTGTTCCGGGTCCTGCTCGCCCTCGTCATCCTCGGCACCCTCGGCTCCATCGCCGGCAGCGGCGTGCTCGAGCTGGCCTACACGGACCCCCCCTTCGGCGGGTACCGCACGCGCGACCAGGACCACTGGCTCGTCGCCGCCCTCGGCGGGGCCACGGCGCGCACCGCCTGGGCCTTGTGGGGGGGCGGCCATGGGCGGGGCCGCGCTGCTGCTCGCCGGGCTCGCGGCGCGGCCGGCCGCCTTCCTCGCGCTCCAGGCGTTGATCGCGTTCTTTTCGCTCTCCCAAGAGACGGGCGGCGGCCACGACCGCCTGCTCACCAACGGCCTGTGGCTCCTCTGCTTCGCCGACAGCGCCGCCACCCTGTCGGTCGCCTGCCGCCGGCGCACCGGCCGCTGGCACGACCCGCGCCCGGTGCCCGCGTGGCCACGGCTCGTCGGCCTGCTCCAGCTCGCGGTCGTGTACGGCACCACCGGCCTGCACAAGCTGGGCGCCGAGTGGATGCCCTGGGGCGGCTACGAGGCCGTGTACCGGGCGCTGCTCCAGCCGGCGTGGACCCGCTTCGACTTCGCGCCCGTCGCCGGCGCCCTGTTCCCGCTCACGCAGGCCATCACCGCCGTCGTCTGGGCGTGGGAGGTCCTGTTCCCGCTGCTGCTCCCCGCCCTCGCGTGGCGGCAGCGCCCCGGCCGCCTCGGCGACGCCCTCCGCCGCTGGGACCCGCGCTGGCCCCTGCTCGGCGTCGGCGTCGGCATGCACCTGTTCCTCGGCACCGCGCTCAACCTCGGCCCCTTCTCCTGGGTCACCCTCTCGTTCTACGTCTTCGCGTTCTCTCCCGACGAGCTGCACCGCGCCGCCGCCCGCCTCCTCCGCGGCCGCCGCACCCCCGGGCCGCCCGCCTCCGCCCCGCCGCCGCCCGGTTAGGCGGCCCCCGCCT
>JBEIVK010000984.1:0-1578 GCA_040373935.1 Alphaproteobacteria bacterium | reverse complement strand
GCGTCCAGGAAGTCATCCGAGAAGCCGCCGGCGTCGAAGCGCCCGGCCGCGTCGAGGTAGGCGACGTGGGGCGCGCCCTCGGCGAGACCGGCCATCATCGACCGGTACTCGGCGAGGGGCGTGGCGTCTGGCTGCACGCCCTCGCTGACGAGCAGCATCCGCCCGCCCCGGGCCGCCATCAACGCCGCCAACGCGGCGAAGTTGTCCCGCGCGTGGGCGACCGGCACAGCGATGGTCGAGCGGCGCTCCCGTGCTGCGATGAGAACATGCCGCAGGCCGACGTAAAGCCGCAGGGACTCGAGCGCGCGGCGCGCCCGGGCCGCCGCAGGGGGCGGCCCCCCCCGACCCGCTTGCCACGCCGCGAAAAGCGCGCGGTAGGGCGCCGGCGTGCGGGTGTAGATGTCGTTGTGCCCCAGATAAAGCACGAGGATCTCGGGTGCGAGGCGGTCGATCTGCGACTCGACATACACCCGGACATGGAAGCTGTTCCAGCCGCCGACCCCCTGGTTGACGACCTCGACGCGCTGCGGCGTGAGCGCATCCCCCAGCCAACGCGGCCAGAACAGGCCCAGATCGTCCATCTGAAAGGCGCCGCCCGTGGACGACCCGCCGAGCGCGACGATGCGGCGACGCGACGGGTCCGGCGGGGGCGGGCGCACGGGAAAGCCCTCCGACGGGTAGCTGCGATGCTGCTGAATCTCGACCAGCTCCGCGAACTCGGTGGTGGCGCGGGCGTACCCGGCGGTCGGCGTCCACGCCGCGCCCTGGGGCGTGACGCGCAGCCCCCCTTCGAGCAGCGCGAGCGCGGCGCACGCGGTGAGCAGGAGGCCCGGCCCCGCGAGGCGGGCCGGCGAGCGCATCCAGTGGCCGGCCAGGGCGACGGCGGGCCCGACCGCGCCCAGCACGGCGAGCCCCGCGAGGGTGGAGGGCGCGGCCCGCGCGAGGAGCCCGCACGCGAGCACGGCAGCGGCGGCCGGCAGCCCGCGGAGCAGGGCCGCGGCGGGGTGAGGCGCGCCGGCGCCCGCGCGGAGGGTGGCGATGGCCAGCGCCGGCAGCCCGCCCAACGCCAAGGGCGCGAGCCACTCGGGCAATGGGCCGAGGCGAAGCTGCTCGCGCACCAAGCCCAGGGGCGCGAGCGCCCACAGCGGCACCGCGACCAGCAGCAGCGACACGGCCGGGGAGACGTTGGGCCGCCGCCGCGCCCACCCGAACCCGGCGAGCCCCCCGAGCAACGACGCGCCCAGCGCCCCCGCGAGCCCCCGCCAGGCCCCCCCGAAGTCGTCGGTGAAGGGGGCCGACCCGCCGGCGACCGCGAGGTGGTGCACCTGAACCCGCCGAAGCCCCGCGTCCAGCACCAGTGGCCCATCCAGCGGGCCGGTGCAGGCCCCCACGGCCGCGCCGTCCACCGCGATCGAGAGGCGGCCGCCCTCGCGCGCCAGCCGGACCCGGAACCGCTCCGACGACGGCGCCGTGATCGGCCCCCCGCCCGGCGCCGCGCACGACAGCCCGACCCCGCGGATCTGCGCCCGCGCGCTGCGATCCAGAAGCACGCCCGTGCGCGGCCCGCCCCCACCCGCG
>JBEIVK010000832.1:0-1928 GCA_040373935.1 Alphaproteobacteria bacterium | reverse complement strand
GGGCGTGGCCCGCCGCCGCCGTGGGGCTCGCCGCCGCTGCCGCCCTCGCCGTGTGGGCTGGGCGCCCGCCGGCCGTGGAACCCTTGGACCTCCCCCTGGCCAGCGGCAGCCCCGGGTGGCGCTCTCCGGCCGGCAGCCTCGCGCTCGCCGCGTCGGGCGCCGGCCACCTGGGCGGCACCACCGCCGCCCCGCGCATCGCCTGGGAATCCGGGCGCATCGAGGTCGAAGTGGATCCGGCGGCCCAGCTCGACGTGCAGGTCGAGACGCGCGAGGGCACCGTCGCCGTGAAGGGCACGGTGTTCGCCGTCACCCGCGACGCCCGCGGCACCGCCGTCGAGGTGAGCCGCGGCCAAGTCGAGGTGCGCTGCGCGGCGGTCGGCGCCGAGGCCCCCGCGCCCGCCCTGTCGCTCAGCGCCGGCGGCGCGCACACCTGCTGGCCCACCACGCCGGGCGGGCTGCTCGGCCGCGCCCGCGCGCTCGACGACGCCAAGGCCTCGCCGGCCGAGGTCCTCGCCACGCTCGACGCCGCTCGGGGCCTCTCGCCCCAGGGCCCGGTGGCCGACGAGCTGGGCGCCCTGCACGTCCACACCCTTCTGCGCAACGGGGACGCCCGCGCGGCCATCGACGCCGCGCTCACCCATCTCGACCGCGCGTCGCTCCGGCACGATGAGGTGCGGGCCATCGGCCAGGCGGCCCTGGTCAGCCTCCTGCCGCCCGGCGTCCCCTGTGACCCGTCGCTGCGCGGGGCAGCGGCTCGCCTCGGCGCCGCGGAGGCCCAGCAAGCATGCGGCTGGCCCCGCGAGTAGCCGGCTGGCTGGCCGTTGGCGCGCTCTTCTCCGCTTGCACCCCGCTCCTGTTGGACCTGGATCGCAGCGGCAAGGGCGGCGGGGCCGACGGCGGGCCGGGGCGCGACTCCGGTGTCCCCGACACCGGCGGCGCCGACGGCGCGGACACGGGGGCCCCGCCGGTGCTGCCCGCGGCCACCCCGCAGTGGTCGATCGTCCCGGCCGACGCCGCGCCCACCTTTGGCAGCGCCCTGGCGGGCACGGCCCTCTGGGCCTTCGTCGGGGACCCGGGCGCCGACAACGGGGACGGCCTGCTGGGCGCGTTTCGGCCCCCCACCGGCGGGCGCACCACCCTCACCCTCGACGACGCCGCGTGGCGCCTGCGCGGGGACGACCGCGACGCGCTCGGCTGCGCCGTGTCGCTGGACGGCCCCGCCGAGTGGATCGCGGTCGCGGCGTGCGCGGCGGACACCCGGGGCGAAGAGGCCGAGGACGCCGGAGAGGTGCATCTGCTGCCCGTGGCCGAGCTGCGCGTGGGCGACGTCCCCCTCGCCGACACCACGCGCACCGTGCTCGTCGGCGAATACGACGGCGGGGCGATGGGCAGCGCCGTGGCCTTCGGAGATCTCGACGGCGACGGCTTCTCGGACCTGCTCGCCGGCGCCCCCGGCGAAGACGACAGCGCGGGCCGCGTTCGCCTGGAGCCGGGCCCGTTCTTCCCGGGGGTCATCGCCGGGCGCGACGCGCCCTGGTCCATGCGCGGGGACACTAGCGGCGCAGGGCTCGGCACCTTTCTCGCCGCCGAGGATCTCGACGGAGATGGCCGCGACGAGCTGATCACCTGCGGCCCCGGCGAGAGCCTCGGCGGGCGTCGCGTCGGCGTCTGCGTCATCGTCGCCGGCCAAGCCGACTGGTCGCTCGACGACGGCCCGGCGGCCGCGCTGGAGGCCCTGCGCTTCGCCGGAGACGCCGACCACGCCTTGCCGACGCCGCGCGCCGCCTTCTCGTGCCCCGGCCCGGCCCGCGACTGCGCCACCGCCGGGGGCCCGCGCACGTGGTGGGTGGCCGACCCATCGGCCGACGAGGGGCGCGGCGCCCTCTGGTGGGCCCCGCTCAGCGCGCCCTGGCCCGCGCGGCTCGGCC
>JBEIVK010000062.1:0-11945 GCA_040373935.1 Alphaproteobacteria bacterium | reverse complement strand
GGGGGAGGCGTTGCGGAGGGGCGCCGCGACGCGGAGCGCCCCTCTGCCCTCTGGTGTAAATGCGCGTGTAACGACTGCGCACGCGGGGGGGAAACGAGTGGCCCCCGGCGGGGTGCCGGGGGCCAGGCGGGGCGCGCGGGAGGTCAGCGGGCGGCGAGGCGCGCGACCGTGCCGCTGGCGACGTTGCCGACCGCGTCGATGGCGCAGACCCGGAAGCGGTAGGCCGTGCCGGCGTTCGTGGGGGAGAGGGCCGCGGCCGTGGCCGTGGTGCTGGCCTGGACGACCGTGCCGTTGGTGCAGCGGGCGGCCGGGTCCGTGCTGCCGGTGGTGTAGACGACCTTGTAGCCGGCGACGCTGGTGTGGGCGTCGGTGGCGGCGGCCCAGCTCAGGCTGGCCGTCGTGCCGGACCAGGTGGCAGCCGCCGTGCCCTGCACCGGCGCGGTGGCGTCGATGAGGATGCTGTCGCTCACGGGGGTGGCGGTGGTGTTGCCCCAGGAGTCGCGCATCCAGGCGTAGACCGTCTGGGTGCCGGAGGTGGGGAGCGAGACCGTGCCGCTGGTGGCGAAGGTGCGCCAGGACGAGCAGGAGGTGGCGCTGGTGCCGACGCAGATGTGGGAGACGGCCGTGGCGTCGGTGGCGGCGGCCGCCCAGGCGATGGTGCCGCCCTTGGCGACCGCGGCGCCCGCGGCGAGCGTGATGCTGGCGTTGGCCGGGGCGTCCAGCTCCGGGGCGGGACGGGCGCTCGTGGCGACCCCGGTGGAGACGTTGTCGGCGTGGTCCACCGCGCAGACGCGGTAGTAGACGAGGGTGCCGTTGGTGAGGCCCGTGTGGGTGAAGGTGGTGGCCGTGCCGCTGTAGACGGGCGTGCCGCTGGTGCAGGCGGAGGGCGAGGCGCTCGTCGAGGCCATCAGGCGGTAGGAGGCGATGCCGGCGCCGGCGTCGGCGAAGCCGGACCAGGTGAGGGTGTTCTGGGCGTTGCCGCGGGCGGCGGCCAGGGTGCCGTTGGTGGGCCGGGTGGTGTCGACGACGATGGTGTCGGCGATGGCCGCGGAGACGTTGCCGGCGGCGTCGCGCAAGAACAGGTTGACCGTCTTGGTGCCGGCGCCGGTGGTGAGCGTCCAGGAGCGGGTGGTGGCGAAGGCCTGCCAGGCCGTGCAGGTGCTGGTGTTGCTCAGGCACATCTCGGTGACGCCGGTGTCGTCGGTGCCCGCGATGGTGAGGGTGGCGGTGGCGCTGCGGGTGCCGATGGCCCCGCCGTTGATGGCGAGCGTGCCGGCCGGGGCGGCGGCGTCGCCCGCCTGGGCGCTCGCGACGAGGGCGGCGATGTCCACGCGCGGAGTGGTGACGCCGTTGCGCGTGTCGGTGACGAGGTCGCCGGTGGACTGCACCCGGGCGAGCAGCTGCTCCGGGGTGTCGGACGGGTAGGCGGCGGCGGCGACCGCGAAGGCGCCCGCGGCGTGGGGCGCGGCCATCGAGGTGCCGCCCATCGTGTAGCCGCCGGCCGTGGCCATCGCGCCCGGGGCGAGCAGGTGGATGAAGCTCGCCGAGTTGGAGAAGCAGGTCACCTTGTCGGCGGCGGTGCTGGTGTCGGTGCACGAGGACCAGCCGATCCCGCCCATGTTGGAGTCGTAGACGGCGCCGACCCGCACGGCGGCCGGGACGCACGCCGGGCTCGCGATCTTGTTGGTGTAGGCGTTGTTGCCGGTGGCGACCACGGAGACGACGCCCGCGCTGCGGGCCGCGGCGACGGCCGGGGCGAAGATGTCGGTGCTGCACTCGGTGGTGGAGGCGGCGCCGCCCAGGCTCATGTTGATGACGCGGATGTTGTAGGCGTCCTTGTTGGAGATGACCCAGTCGATGGCCGCGATGATGTGCGTGCTGGAGGCCGTGCCGCCGCTGCCGAAGACGTCGAGGGCCAGGATGTTGGCTCCCGGGGCCGTCTTCGCGACGATGGCCGAGACGTTCGTGCCGTGGCCGCCCACGTCGCGGGCGTTGTCCTGGGTGGCGAAGTCGGCCGCGTAGACGACCCGGCAGCCGGACGCCCCGGCGGCGGTGCAGGCGCCGAGGTCTGCGTGGGTGAAGTCGGCGCCGGTGTCGAGCACCGCGACGCCGATGCCCTGGCCGCGGAAGCCAGCGGCGGCGGCGGCGGGCTGGCTCATCAGGGCGAGGGACTCGACGTCGAAGGCCTCGTACTCCTGGACGGCGACCACATCGAGCACCCGCCGCCCGGAGAGCGCGCGGTCCAGCCCGGCGGCGCCGTGCAGGGTGCCGGCGAGCATCGGCAGGTTTTCGTAGGACCGCTCGACGGTGAAGTCCGCGCCCAGCCGCTCGACGAGGCTCTCTTGCCACGCGGCGTAGGCGAAGCGCTGGAGGTCCAGGTCGGCGGCCGGGTCTGCGGCGCCCGCCGCGCGGCGCTGCTGCAGCTCGGCCTGGAGGTCGTGGTCGTCGAGCAGGACGATGACGTCGACGGACTCGCCGGCGTCCAGGCGGGCGACGAGGGTCGGGTCCAGCGCGCTGCGGAGCAGGGCCGCGGCATCGGCGTCGGTGTCGCCCGTGTCCGCCGCGTCCGACTCGGCCGGGGCGCCTTCGGGGCCGCACGCAGCGAGCAGGGAGAGCGGGAGCAGCAGGGCGGCGATGGAGAGGGGGCGGCGCATGGGGGCTCCGGAGGCCCCCCAGGAGACGGATCGCCGTGGCCGCCCCGTGAGGGGGGCGTGCGTGTTTTTTCGGATGCCCGGGATCAGGCCCCGGCGGTGGAGAGCGGGTGGCAGTGCACGGCGTCCGGCGCACCGGCCAGCTCGGCGTGAACCTCGGCCGGCAGCGGGAACCAGCGCAGGCTCTCCATGCACGCTGCGAGCGGCGTGTCGGCGGGGGCGGGCGCGGCGGCGGCCCGGCCGGCGGCCGCGGAGAAGATCTGCCGGGCGTCGTCGAGGTAGCCGGGCAGCGCCCACGCGGGCTCGGTGGCGTGGCGGCTGCGGTACTCCATGCGCCCAGACACGTAGCGCACGTCGGTGAGGCGCTGCACGGCGGGGTGCGGGGCGCTGCGGTGGCGCCACTGGCCGGTGGCGGGCTCGAAGCGGTAGTCCGGGAGCAGCGCCCAGCCGTGGCTGGCGATGAGCTCGACGGCCTCGAGGAGGAAGGTGAAGGTCTCCTCCGTCAAGAAGTAGTTGAAGTTCATGCGGGTCCAGCCGGGCTTGATGCCTTCCCCGCCGCGCACCACGGCCTGCTCAAACTCGCGGGAGACCGTGAGATCGATGCCGAGCAGGCGGTGGCCGTAGGGGCCCGCGCAGGAGCAGCCGCCGCGCGCCTGGATGCCGAACAGGTCGTTCAGCAGGGCGACCACATAGTTGTGGTGCAGGTAGCCGCCGCCGTGTCGCACCATGAACGACACGATGGAGAGGCGCCAGGCGTCTGCGTTGCCGAGGATGCGGATGTGCGGGTGGGCGCCCCAGCGCGCGATGGCCCGCCGGATGAAGTCGTGCTCGCGGGCCTGGATGGTGGCAGCGCCGACGGCCTCCTTGAGCTGGAAGACCAGCCCGGCGCGGATGCTCTCGATGATGGCCGGGGTGCCGCCCTCTTCGCGGTGAACCGGGTCGTCGATGTAGCGGTGCTCCTCGGGGTTGACATAGAGCACGGTGCCGCCGCCCGGCACCGCCGGAACGGTGTTGCGGAGGATGCCCCGCTTGGCGACGAGGATGCCGGGGGTGCCCGGGCCGCCGATGAACTTGTGCGGCGAGAGGAAGATGGCGTCCTTGTAGGCGAGGTGGCCGTCCGGGCCCGGGGCCTGGAGGTTCATCTCGATCTGCACGTAGGGGCCGGCCGCCGCGAAGTCCCAGAACGACAGCGCGCCGTGCTTGTGCAGGAGGATGGCGATGTCGGCGGTGCGCGACCCGATGCCCGTGACGTTGGAGGCCGCCGAGAAGGAGCCGATCTTGAGCGGGCGGCTGGCGTGGCGCAGAAGCTCACGCTCGAGGTGCGCGAGGTCGATGAGGCCATCGCTGTCTTCGCTGATGGTGACGACATCGGCGATGGACTCGCGCCAGGGCAGTTCGTTGCTGTGGTGCTCGTAGGGGCCGATGAAGACGACCGGGCGCTCGTGCGCGGGGATGGCGTCGGAGAGGCGGTGGCGGCGGTCGAGATCCGCCGGGATGCGGAGGTTGAGGACGTCCACGAGCTTGTGGATGGCGCCCGTCGCGCCGGAGCCGCAGAAGATGACGCAGTCTTCGGCGGTGCCCCCCACGGCGGCGTGGATGACCTGCCGCGCGTCTTCGCGGAAGCGCGTGGTCTGCAGGCCGGTGCCGCTCGCCTCGGTGTGCGTATTGGCGTACAGCGGCATCACCTCCGTGCGGATGAAGTCCTCGATGAAGCGAAGGCTGCGCCCGCTGGCGGTGTAGTCGGCGTAGGTGACGCGCCGCGAGCCCCACGGCGTGTCGATGACGCTGTCGTCGCCGATGATGTTGCCGCGGATGGTCTCGATCAGGCGCTCCACGCTGGACATGTCAAGGCCCCCCACCCGACAAGGATATCGTGAGGGAGGCCCGACCGCGGGGCGCCGGCCCCGGCTTCACGCGCTCGTGACGCGTCTACTTCGCCACCGCGTAGGCGAGGTTGGCCGAGACGCCGGCCATCTTGTGCGCCGGGCGCCAGAACGGGTTCGACCAGCGACGGCTGCCCTTCACGCGCGCCTTGTACGTGGCCTCGTCGAGCCCCGTCTCGGCCAGCGCCTGCCCGAGCTCTTCCTTGGCGCGCTGCCGCGCCTTGAAGAGCATCATCTGCACACGAGAGTAGACGTTGACCGCGCCATCTCCCGTGGTCTCGATCGGCAGGAAGATGCTGTCCGGGTACAGCGTCTGGACGATGGTCTGCACGCCGTCCGACACGCCCGAGCTGGGCATGCAGCCGAAGGGCTTCACGGAGAGCGTCATGTGGTTCGTGCGGTCCCGCACGAAGTGGATGAGCTTGCCCACCTCCATGTGGGCCTCGCCGCCGCGGACGAAGGTGTCGTAGTGCTTCGCGGCGAGGGACGCGACGTCGTCCATGTCCGGCAGGTGGTAGCCGTGCAGGCCGATGGTGTGCGCGTAGGTGTGGAAGAGCGCGCGGATGGCCTTGTCGCCGGCGCGAAGGGCCCAGAGCTTCTGCGTCGGGTTCTTGCCGGAGAGGCCCTTGCGGGCCGTGTCGTCCTCGCGCAGCGACATGCGCTGCTCGGTGTCGAACTTGTTCTCCCAGATCATGAACAGGATCCAGTTCGTGATGCCCTGGACGTCCACTTCGGCGCCTTCGCTCTCCAGGAAGCGCTGCAGCTTGTAGTTGCCGTCGCCCTCGGTCGTCATGGCCCAGAAATCGCCGATGACGCTCACGACGGGCTTCGGGTTCGTGCGGTCCACCTGGACCTTCGCGAAGGCCCGCCGCGCCCGCGCCATGCCCGCCACGACGCTCGCGTTTTGCTCGAAGGCGCGCCGGATGTGGCCGCGGGCCTCGGTGATCGCGCGGTCCGTCGCGCCGGCCTCGATCTCGTAAGGCCGCAAGCGGTAGCCGAGGAGGTTCACCACATCGCCGGCCACCATCGCGCGCACCAGCGCGAGGCCGAACTTCGCGTTGACCTGCAGGCCCATCTCGTCGCCGGTGGCCTGCTTCACGCCGCCCTGCTGCTGGAAGAGCAGCACGCGGAAGCCGTCGAAGCCAGCGTCCCGCAGGGCCTTGCGGTACTCGGTGACGTAGGTGCCGAAGCGGCACGGGCCGCAGGCGCCGGCCGTGAGGAAGATGTAGTTCTCGATGATGTCCTTGGTGGCCAGGCCCTTCTCGTCGCGCAGGCGCACGAGGTGCTTCACGAGGTTGCCCACCGTGAAGTAGGTCGGGTTGCACTGGCCGCGGTTGCCGAACTCCTTGCCCATCTGCAAGGCGTCGTTGTCCGGGCAGTCCAGCGTGTCCACCTGGTAGCCGATGCCGCGCAGGGCCGCGGCCACGAGCTCGTCGTGCACCATCGTCAGCCCGCTCACCAGCAGCGTGGTGTGCGCGCGCTGGGCGGCGGTGAAGCGGGTGTGCACGGCCTCCGTGTACTGGTCGCGGCCGACGCCGAGGCGCGCGGCCTCTTCTTCGGCGAAGCGAGCCAGCTCGGCCTCGAGCTCTTCTTCGGACTGGAACGGACGGTCGACCTGATTTTCGTCGAGCATGGACTCTCCGGGGCGCCTCAGCGGGCGGCGGGGATGGCGAAGGTGTCGGGGGCGGTGCGCTTGGCGTGGAGCTGGGCCTCCAGCTCGCGGCGCTTGTCGGCGACGCGGCGGGCCAGCTCGGCGCGGGCGGCGGATTGGTCGCGCAGCTGCTCTTCCACGAGCTTCAGCTTGTGCGCGTAGGTCTTCACGCGGATCTGGATGGACCCGCCGGGCTTGTTGGCGTCGATGTCGTGCAGGGCGGAGTAGGGGACCTTGGCCGTGCCGATGATCTTGTCGATGAGGCCGTAGGTGGGGGCGTCGTGCCCGCACTTGAAGGAGCTGAGGTCCAGCACGGCGATGTGCGGGTGGCGGGCGGCGAAGCGCGCGGCCCAGACCTTCTGCACCGAGTTCGCCGAGTAGTTCTCCGGCCAGACGTCGTTGATGTCCAGCGGGTCGTCCTTGCCGAAGTAGCGCCGCAGCCAGGCCTCGTCCTTCGGGATGCTGCGGATGGACAGGATGGGGTAGCCGAGCACCTGGAACTCGTCCGGGATGCCGTGGTTCAGCCCCGGGTCGCTGTGGTAGGGGCGGCCGATCATCAGGATGGCGACGCGGTTTTCGCGCTCCACCTCCTCGATGATGGCCTTGCCCTTCTCTTGCATCTTGGCGTCAAAGGCCGCCCAGGCGGCGAAGCCCTCGTCCACCGCGAAGTCCGACTCGTCCTCGGTGACGCCGAGCCGCGGGCCCCAGGTCTCGAACAGGCGCTTCTTCAGGAAGTTGCGCTCGGTGAAGGTGACGCTCGCGTCGACGTACTCGATGCCCTCGCGCGCGAAGAAGTCCACCTCCTTGGTGAACGCCGCCTTCACGACGTTGGGCGAGCCCGCCACGATGGGGCACGAGGCGTTGTCCATCGTGTTCTTCACCCACGTCGGCATGTGGGTGATGCACGGGTAGTAGATGAAGTTGAGCGGGCCGCGGCGGCGCTTTTCGTCGGTGTGCGCGTGGAAGATCAGCTCGTGGACGTGCGCCTGGATGACCTTCGACGGGAAGCAGGGGTCGATGCTGCCGTAACGCCCGCCCTCGGCCCACATCTCCTCGCTCGTCGCCGGGGACCACACGAGGTTGTCCTTGGGGAGCCCCAGGGCCTCGAAGTAGGTGCGGAAGAAGGGCGCCATCGTGTAGAGGTTCATCACCCGGGGCATGCCGATCTTGATGGCGGAGAGATCGGCGTGAGACCGGCGGAAGCCGCGGTTGAAGGCCCGGCGCGCCACGCGCAGGAAGGGCAGGCGCCGCACCTCGACGTCCGACTTGCTCTCGCCGGCCGGGGGCAGCGGGCGCGGCGGGTAGAAGTGCTGGAAGGCGAGGCGGGCCTCTTCGTCGACGAGGTTGGGGAACTGGCGGCGGATGGCGTTGCGCTCGCGGGCCAGCTCCTTCAGGGCTTCCTTGCTCTCCACGGTGCCCTTCTCACACGAGAACCCGGAGATGTAGCGGCTCGTCCGGCCGTCCGGCGTGCGGGTGTCGATGAAGGTGCGCGAGCAGTTGTTCGGGCAGAAGTGGCAGGTCGTCGTCTCGTCGTTGCGCGAGGTGTACTGCAGGTCGATCGCTTGGTCCAAGCCGATGAAGCTGCTGCTGCCCTTGCGCTTGACGACGCGGAGGGTCTCCATCGCCGCGCCGATGGCGCCGGCCTCCCCGCAGTGCGGGTGCACGACCACCCGGGCGTCCGGCACGCGCTCGGTGATGTAGTCCACCTGGGCCTTCACGGCGGCGAGGTTGCGTTGGGTGCCGCCCTGCAGGACGAACACACGGCCGAACTCGGCGAGGCGCGGCACCTGCACGACGTACTGCCACACGTTCTTGGGCAGCACCTTGGCGAGCCCGGCCAGCATCTCCGGGGCGGAGAAGCCTTCCTTTTGGAAGTTCACGCGGTCGGCGTCCAGGAAGACGGCGCAGCCATACGAGAACTTGGGGCTCAGGTCCGCCGCGAAGGCCGTCTCGGCGTACTCGGTGAGCTTGACGCCGAACTGGTCTGCCATCGCCTGCAGGAGCATGCCGTTGCCGGCGCTGCACTGGTTGGACAGGCGGAAGTCCTTGACGTCCCGGCCGCCCTCCTTGTTGGGCGCGAGGAAGAGGACCTTGATGTCCTGCCCGCCGATGTCGCAGATGACGTCCGCGTCCGGCACGAAGCGCACGGCGGACATCATGTGGGCCACCGTCTCGACGATGTTTACGTCGGCCTTCACGGACTCCTGGAGCACGTTGGCGGCGTAGCCGGTGGCCCCGAAGCCCATGCAGGTGAGCGTGGCGCCGAAGCTGTGGACGTAGGCCTTGATCTCCGCGAGGATGTCCTTGGTGTCCTGGATGGGATTGCCCTTGGACAGCGTGTAGGCCTTGTAGAGCACCTCGCCGCTGTCGTAGTCCACCAGCACGGCCTTGGACGACGTGGAGCCGCCGTCCAGGCCGATGACCCCGCGCACCTCCTGGCCCTCCGCAAAGGTGGCCGCCGCGAAGTGCGGAATGGAGTACGCGTCCTTGAAGCCCTCGAGCTCCGCCTCATCCTTGACCAGCGGCCCGCCGGCCGACTGGCCCAAGCGCGCGCCGCGGCCGTGGGTGATGTACTGCTTCAGGCCGTCGAGCCCGGCGTAGCGGGCCATCCCCGGGTCGTCGGCGGCCTCGGCCATGCCGAAGACGACCGCGCCGAACGCGGCGTAGTACTGCGCGTTCTCGGGGGTCCGGATCAGCTCCTCCACCGGGCGTTCGGCCGGCCAGGTGTGCCCGCGGCTCGCCCACGTCTCTGGGATGCGGAGCCGCCAGCACTCCACGAGGAAGGGCAGGTAGGTGTTCGGCCCGCCGAGGAGCAGGACGTTGTGCCGCAGCGTGTTGCCACGGGTGAGCACCGAGAGGTTCTGGTGAACGATGGCGTCCGCCAGGGAGTTCATGATCTCCGGGCCCGGGATGCCGCTTTTCACGAGGTTGACGATGTCCGTCTCGGCGAACACCCCGCACTTGGCCGCGACATGGTGGAGCTTCGACGGGTCGAAGCGGATCTCGCGCACCTCGTCCGGCCGCATGCCCACCTTGATCATGCACTTGTCGATGGTGGCGCCGGTGCCGGACGCGCACTTGTCGTTCATCGAGGTGAGGGCGGTGCGCTGGCCGGTGGGCTGGCCGTTCTCGTCCACCGCGTCGCGGAACATGATGATCTTGGCGTCCTGGCCGCCCAGCTCGATGACCGAGCCGACGTCCGGGTGCAGGCGCTCCACCGCGAGGGTGACGGCGTTGACCTCCTGCACGAAGCGCGCGCCCAACGGGCTGCACAGCGGCCCGGCCCCTGAGCCCGTGAGGAAGATGCGGATCTCTTCGGCCTTGGGAAAGGCGTGGCCGATGCGCACCAGGAACTCCAGCACCTTTTCGGGCTGGCGCGTCTCGTGGCGCTGGTAGTCGGACCAGAGGATCTCCAGGGAGTCCGGATCGCAGGCCACCGCCTTGACCGTCGTGCTGCCGACGTCCACCCCGAGGGCGAGGCGGCGCACCTCCGGGTGAACGGGGGCGTCGGGATCGGCGGCGTGGACGGTGTCCTCAGCAGACATCAGCGGCTCCGGGGACTCGGACTGACATGTCAGTCTAGTCGGCTCGGGGGCAGATTAGGTTATCGAAGCAGGGCGCGCAAGTGCGTTCCGGGGGATTTCGTGCAGATCTCGGTCGTCAACATGCACCTCGACCTCGGCGCCGGCCGGCGGGGCACCGACATGGGCCCCTCCGCCATCCACGTTGCCGGGCTGGTGCCGCATCTGCAGGCCCTGGGCCACACCGTCGTCGCCGTGCACGACATCGAGGTGATGCAGGCGGAGGCGCTGGTCACGGGGTCGCCCAAAGCCCGCTATCTCCCGGAGATCCTCGGCGCGTGCGCCCGGCTCGCCGCCCGCGTGGAGGCGGACCTCGACGCCGGCTACACCCCCCTGGTGCTCGGCGGGGACCACAGCCAGGCCATCGGCACCATCTCCGGCATGGCCCGGCACTTCCGCAAGCGCGGCGAGCGCTTCGGCGTGGTGTGGGTGGACGCCCACACGGACATGAACACCCCGGACACCAGCCCCTCCGGCAACATTCACGGCATGCCGCTCGCCGTTCTGCTGGGCCACGGCCCGCCCGAGCTGGTGGCCCTCGCGGGCGGCACCCCGGCCCTGCGCCCGGAAGACGTGGTGGTCATCGGCGCGCGGGACGTCGATCCCGGCGAGTCCGAGCTGGTGCGGCGCCTGGGCGTGCGGGTCTACGCGATGTCCGAGCTGGACGAGCGCGGCACGGCCGCCTGCGTGCGGGAGGCCTTCGAGCGGGTGCGGCCGGGGCGGGCCGGCGTCCACCTCAGCTTCGACCTGGACGGGGTGGACCCGGAGCCCGCCCCCGGCGTCGGGACGCCGGTGCAAGGCGGGCTGTCGATCCGCGAGTCCCACCTCATCTGCGAGGCGGCGGCGGCGCGCGCGCGGCTGCTCGGCATGGAGATGGTCGAGCTGAACCCCACCTTGGACCACGCCAACAAGACGGGCCGCCTCGCCGTGTGGCTCATCGAGTCGGCGATGGGGCGCACCATCCTCGGCGCCTGAGCGCGGGACGCCGCGGGGTCCGGGCGTTAGCGGGCGGCGATGGCCAGTCCCCGCGCCCAGCCGCTCGCCCCGGACGACCGCCGGGCCACCCTGCTCGCCGCCGCGCGGCGGGCCTTCGCGCGCCTGGGCTACCACCCCTGCGCCGTGTCCGACATCATCGACGAGGCCGGCGTCGCGCGGGGCACCTTCTACAACCACTACCCGAGCAAGCGCGCCGTCTTCCAGGCGGTCTTGGAGGACCTCGTCGCGGAGCTGGGGCAAGCCGTCGTCCCCATCGACGTCGCCGCCCCCATCGACGCCCAGCTCCGCGCCAACCTCGGCCGGCTGGTGCACACCGCGGCCTCGCCGGAGGTCACGCGGCTGCTGTTCGCCGGGGCGGTGGGTCTGGACGACGAGGGCGACGAGCTGCTGCGCGACTTCTACGGCGCCGCCACCGGGCGCATCGCCCGCGCCTTGGAGCTGGGCCAGCGGCTCGGGCTGGTGCGGGCGGGCAACCTGCCGCGCATGGCGGAGTGCTTGCTCGGCATGGTGAAGGAGCCGCTGCTGCAGGCATCCCTGCGCGGCGAGGCGGTGGACGAGCCGGCCTTGGTCGACGAGCTGTTCGCGCTCATCCGCTCGGGGGTGCTCGTCCGTGGATGAGGCCGCGCTGCGCGGGGCCTTGGGCCCGGCGGCGTGTGCGGCCTTGGACGCCGTGGCCGCGGCCGCTGGCGGGGCGCGGGTGGCGCTGGTCGGCGGCGCCGTGCGGGATCTGCTGCGCGGCGAGCCGCTCAAGGACCTCGACGTGGTGGTCGAGGGGGACGCGGTCGCGGTCGGGCGGCGCCTGGTCGCGGCGGCGGGCGGGGCGCTGCGCGTGCACCGCGCCTTCGGGACGGCGACCTGGGCCACGCCGGGCCTGGGCGTCGTGGACCTCGCGACGGCCCGCGCCGAGCGCTACCCGGCGCCGGCCGCGCTGCCGGAGGTGCGCGCGGCCTCGCTCGAGGACGACTGCTTCCGCCGCGACTTCACGGTCAACGCCGTCGCGTTGGTCTGGTCGCCGGGGCCCCCGGCCGTGCTGGATCCGTGGGGCGGCCGGGCCGATCTGGCCGCCCGTCGCCTGCGGGTGCTGCACCCCGCGTCCTTCGTGGACGACCCGACGCGCGCTTGGCGAGGCGGCCGCTTCGCCGCCCGCTTCGGCGCGGTCTGGGCGGAGGAGACCGCGGCGGCC
>JBEIVK010000735.1:0-2350 GCA_040373935.1 Alphaproteobacteria bacterium | reverse complement strand
CTCGGCGGTGTTGCCGAGGTAATGGCTGACGCTTTCGCCCCCGACGCTGAGGTTCCGGTGCGAGAGGACGACGCCCTTGGGCTTCCCGGTGCTGCCGGAGGTGTAGAAGATCGCGGCAACGTCGGCGTCGACCCGGGGCGGCTCGGGCGCGGCTGGGACGGCGGGTTCGGCGGCAGTGAAGACGGACCACGGGATGACTCGCAAGGAGCCGAGCTTGGATTCCGCGCCCTCCGCGCCGGCCAGTACGATCAGCTCCAGCTTGGGCGCGGCGGCGAGCTCGGGGCGCAGCTGCTCGAGGCGCTCGGGGGTGGTAACCAGCAAGCGGACGTCGCAATCGGCGAGGATGTAGGCGACTTGGGGCGGGCGGAGCAGGGGATTGATCGGGGCGAAGACCGCGCCGGCCCGGGCCGTGCCGAAGACGGCGTCGACCGTTTCCAGCCGCTTGTCCAGATAGATGCCGACCCGTTCGCCCCGCGAGAGGCCGAGGCGGCGGAGCCCGGTGGCCACGGTGGTCACGCGGGCGTCCAGTTCCCCGTAGGACAGGGTCGTGTCCTTGTACGTCAGGGCCGGGGCAGCGGGGCGCTGGCGGGCCTGCAGGGCGACGAGGTGGCTGAGGTTCGTCTTCATCGGGGACGAGAGGCGTGCGGCTTCAGGCGGCTTGGCGGAGCCATTGTTCGAGCACCACCAGGCTGAACAGCAGCTTGTGCTGGTCTTCCTGGCCGGAGGCGTGGCGGTGCTGCAGCGCGGCGACGGCCGCGGGGTCGAGGTGCTGGTAGATCCGGGACTGGGGGTCGGCGAGGCAGTCGTTGACCTTCCCTTGGAACGAACCGCGGAACCAATCGTCGACCACGTTCACCGCGAAGCCGCGCTTTTTGCGGCGGAGGATCTCCGGGGGCAAAAATCGGCCGCAGACACGGCGGTGGATCCACTTCCGCATCCCGCGCCGGATCTTGAGCGAGGCGGGCAGGCGCTGGAGGAATTCCACGAGGGGACGGTCGAGGTAGGGCACCCGGGCTTCGAGGGCGTGGGCCATCGAGAGCTTGTCTCCGTACAGCAGGAGGTCGTCGGGGAGGGAGGAGCGGACCTCGAGCAGTTGGAAGGCGTTTAACTCGTCCAGGGCGCGTAATTGGGGCCGGAGGGCCTCCCACCCCTCAACCGGGGCGGGACCGGTCGCGGCGGGCACGTGGCCGGGCCGGAAGAGGCCTTGCAGGGTCGCCTCAGCGGCGAGGGAGAAGACCTGCTGGTAGCGGCGGAGCGGCTCGGGTTCGTCGAGCGAGTAGAGTCCGCGGCGGAGGCTTTCAGCCCGGCGCATCCGGCCGAGAAGGGAGGAGGCGGCGCGGCGGAGGGGGCCGGGCAGGTCGCGCCAGAGGTGGCCATAGTGGACGCCGAGGTGGCGGGTGTAGCCGCTGCAGAGTTCATCCGGGCCTTGACCGATCAGGGCGACCTTCACGTCCTGCCGGGCCCGGCCACAGACGAAGTACATCGGGACGACCGAGGAGGACGCGACGGGTTCCTCGACCGCGGCGACAATCTTGGGCAGTTCGCGTTCGAAGGTGGCGCGGTCGATGCGGACCTCGTGATGACGGGCGCCGAACAGGGCCGCGGTGCGGGCGGCATCGGTCAGCTCATCATCGCGGAAGCTGGTGCCGTAGCCGACGCTGAAGGTCGGCCAGTCGCGGCCGTGCTTGGCCATCAGACCGAGGAGCAGTCCGGAATCGAGGCCGCCACTCAGGAGCAGGCCCACCGGGACGTCGCTCATCAGGTGCCGTTGGACGGCCGTCTCGTACAGGGCCAGCAGCTGTTCCGCGGCCTCGTCGGCGCGGGGCGCGGGGGCGAAGGGTTCCGGGGCGTAGGTGTAGTAGCGGCTGAGCGTAGCTTGGCCGTTTTGGACGATCAGCTTCTCGCCGGCGGCGAGCTTGTGGATCCCGGCGTAGATCGTCCGGGGCGCGGGCGTGTAGCGGTAGCGGAGGAATTCGGCCGCGGCCTCGAGATCGAGGCCGGGCTTGGCGGGCAGCGCGGCGAGGATGGGGCGGATCTCCGAGCCGAAATGCAGCTTCCCGTCATGGAGCGTGTAATAGACGGGTTTGATGCCCAGCTGGTCGCGGGCGAGGAGCAGGCGGCGGCGGCGAGGTTCCCAGACGGCCAAGCCGAACATTCCCTCAAGGCGGTTGAGGACCTCATCGCCCCATTCCACGAAGCCCTGGACGATGACCTCCGTATCGCAGTGACTGCGGAAGCGGTGGCCCTTGGCCTCGAGCTCGGCGCGGAGCGCGCGGAAATTGTAGATCTCCCCATTGAAGGCGACCCAGACGCGGCCGGCGGGATCGGACATCGGCTGGTGGCCGGCCGG
>JBEIVK010000010.1:0-19817 GCA_040373935.1 Alphaproteobacteria bacterium | reverse complement strand
GCGCGGCCGATGCGGGTGAGGGCCGGCTCGCTGAGCGGGCGGACAGAGAGGGACATTTCGGCCTTGGCCCGCAGGGCGTTCCGGGCCGGTTATCCTGCTCGTCTCCCCCGGAGAGGCAGATTGGCCCGTCGTCGTCCACGCCCCGCGCAAGCCGAAGACACGCGCGCCGTCATTTTGGATGCAGCGGAGGCGCTGTTTGCGGCGAATGGCTACGCCGGTACGGCGATGCGGGACCTCGCGGCGGAGGCCGGCACCAGCCAAGCCTTGCTCCACCATCACTTTGGCACCAAGCTGGAGCTCTACCGCGCCGTGCAGTGCCGGTTGGGCCAGCGCTACATGGACACCGCGGGGCGCGGCCTCGCGGGGGACGCCAGCGGCCCCGTGCCGCTCGACCACGCCGTGCGCGCCTTGCTCACCTTTTTCCAGCAGAACCCGGCAGCGGTGCGGCTCGGGGCCTGGGCGCGCCTCGAAGGCGCCGTCGAGCCCTGGGAGGGCGAGACGGAGCTGTGGGCCTTCGCGCGCGGGGTCTGCGCGCGGGCGCAGTCCCTCGGGCAGCTCCGCGCCGATCTCGATGCCCGCTACGTGCTGGTGGTGCTCTCCGAGGCGCTCGCCGGCTGGCAGCTCGGCGCTGAGCGGTACCGCCGCATCATGGGCTTGCCGGACGTCCCGGGAGAGGCGGCGGCGGCCTTCGCCGACACCCTCGCGCGGGTCATGGGCCAGGGCCTCGGCCCGACGGCGGTCCCGGCTGCCGCTGACGAGATCGCCCGTATCGAGGCCCAGCTGCGCGCGGACGCCTGCGCCGGCGCGGCGCACCGTCGCGTGGGCGAGGCCGCCATCGTGTGGTCGCCCTCCGGCGTCACGCTGCTCGGGCTCGGGCTCGGCGCCGATGACCCGGCCGCTGCCGTGGCGGCGCTGCCTCCGGGGCCCGCGGCGGCGTGGGTGGCGCCGACGGCCGCGCCGTCCGTGGGCGGGCTGCTCGCCGCGGCGGGGTTTCGGTGGTCGGGCTCGGCCGATGTTTGGGCGGACCCGGGCGGCCTCGCGCCGGTCGCCGTACCGGCCGCCCCGCGGGAGGGGCCGGCGGGGCGACCCCGGGCGGCGTATCGCTACACCCGCGCCGGATTTGTCCGCGGCAGCTGAGCGTCCGCCGCGGTGAGGAGCTGCTCCAGCCCCCGGCCGATGTCCCGGACGGCGGCGGCGCGGCGCCGGCGGTCGGTCGCGAGATCGTTGCGCAGCTCGATCTCGAGGTACGGCAGCCCCGCGGCCGTGGCCGCGCGGGCCGGGCCGTAGATGAGGTTGTCCATCCCGGACCACGGCTCGTTTTCCCGGCAGTCCCAGCCGGCTGCGGCCACCGCGGCGCAGAGCCGCCGGCCCAGGGCGGCGCCGCTCTCGTCGAACAGCACGCCCATCTCGACCGTGCGCGGCTGCCCCAGGTAGTTGGGCGTGAAGGTGTGGCAGGACACCACGAGCCGCGCCCCGGCGTCCCGGGCTGCCTGGGCCGCCGCCTCGGCCGCCGCGTGGTACGGCGCGTGGTGCGAGGCGATGCGCGCCGCCCGCGCCTCCGGGCCGAGCGCACGGTTGAAGGACAGGGCGTGCCCCTCCACGGCGGCCCGGATGAGGGTGTCGTCCGCGGGGCCGCGGTTCGGGTCCAGCCAGAGGCGGGAGTACGGCGCCAGCACCGCCGCCGCGCCGAAGCGCCGCGCGAGGCCGCGGCAGAGCGCGGCGGCCCCTGGGTCCCACGCCCAATGCGTGCGCATCCAGGGGCGGTCTGCGGCGGTGGGACGCACCCCCGGCGGCAGGGCGCGGCCGGCGTGCTCGCAGGTGAAGAACAGCGGCGCACCCGGGCGCCCGGGGAGGACCTGCGCGGCGGGGCTGGTCGGCGTCATGCGGGGGGACTATCCCACGCGCACCATGCTCACCCGCGCACCCGCCCTCCTCGCCCTCCTGTCCGCTTGCGGCCCCTCCGGGGCCGAACTTGACGCCCTCGGCGCGGGCCTCGACGCCGCGATGGCGAGCGGCGACGCCGGCCGGGTGTCGGCCGCTGCCCGCGCGGCCGGGGCGCACGAGGGGCGCTCGGCGGCGCTCGATCTCCGGCTCGCACGGGCGTTTTCTCATCATCTCGGTCGTCCCGCCGACGCGCTGCCCGTGCTGGAGCGCCACCCCGCCCCCCAAGACGCGGCGTGGGCTGCGGCGTACGCGGGGGCCGCCTTGCGCTTGGGCAGCCCGGGGGCGATCGAGGCGGCGCGGGCGCGTCTGGGGTGGCCCGAGCTGGACCTGCACCACCCGGCCGTCGAGCAGGTCGCCGCGCGCGCGCGCCTGGACCCGTCGGTGGAGTGGCCGGACCTCGTGCAAATCCTCGGGGACTGTGCGTTGCTCGACGCCGCGCCGGACCGCGGGCGGGTCTCCCTCGGGCGCGCCGCCAGCCCCCGCCTCGCCCAAGCGGCGCGTGCCCTCGGCGCCACGCGGGTCGCGTTCGGGCGTCCGGAGCGCCGGGACGACCACGATCCCCTCGCGGGGACGGGCGCCATCCAATGCAAAAGGCACCGGCTCGTCGAGGCGCCAGAGGGCTGGCCCTCGCCCTTGCCGCGGGGCTTCACGGCGGCGGCCGCAGACGCGGCGGGCAGCGTGTGGGTCGAGATCCTCGTGCAGGACGGCGCCCCCGTGGCCTACGGCGCGAGCGACGCCGCCTCCGCCGGGCGGTGGCTGGACGCCGCGGACTGGCTGGACGCCGCTCCGGCGGCCGGCGGCGCGGTCGGCAGCACCCGGGAGCAGAGTTTGCTCGCCTTGTTTGGGCCGGGGCTCGGCGCGGTGCGCTTGCCCGATGAGCCCGCTTCCCCCTGAGCGGCGCCGGGCGGCGGGCACAGACGATAGGATGGTGGCGTGGACCGTTCCTCCCTTCATGGCTCCGTGGTGATCGCCGCGCTCCTCGCGGGGTTGACGCCGCTCATCCCGGTGCCGTTCGTGGACAGCCTCGCGCGTCGTCTGCTGTTGCGGCAGCTCTACCAGCGCGTCGCGGCCGAGCAGGGGCTCCGCCTGCCGCCCGTCGCGCTCGCCCACCTCACGCGCAGCCGCGGCAACCTGCTCGTCGGCTGCCTCGTGGCGGTGTTGTGGTGGCCCCTCAAGAAGCTGATCCGCACGGTGCTCTACTTCCTCACGGTGAAGGACTGCCTGGACGAGCTGGCGGACGCCACGATGCGCGGGCACATGGTGCACGAGGCGCTGCGCCGCGGGCTGCTCCCCGCCGAGGCCTCCCGCGTGGGAGACGCGATGGAGGCGGCCTTGGGCGCCCACGAGCGGAGCCCCGCCTTGCGCCTGCTGCGCGGCGAGTTTCGCGCCGCCACCGGCACGGGCGCCACGGACCCGCTGGAGCAGGCGATGCTCGGCATCGCCCAGCTCGCCAACAGCGGCGCCGTGTTCGACGACTTCTCAAAGCGCCTGGGCCCGGCTCCGGCGCTCGCCGGCCCCGCTCCCGCGGGCCCCGCCGAATGACGCCCTTCCTGTCTCGGCTCCCGTCCGCCTTGGTGGACCGCACGGGCGGCGACCCGGCGGGCCCGTTGCGCCTGCGCTACCTCGGCACCGCGGGCTTCGTCCTGGAGGGCGCCGGCCGCACCGTGGTGGTGGACCCCTTCCTCACCCGCCCGGGACTGGTCGAGACGGGGCTGTCGCGGCTCGTCCCGGACGAGGCGCGCATCCGCCGCGTCGTGCCCCACGCCGACGAGGTGCTCGTCGGCCACGCCCACTTCGACCATGTCCTCGACGCTCCCGCCCTCTGCGCCCACACCGGCGCGCGCCTGCTCGGCAGCCCCGACGTCGCGATGGTGGGCCGCGCGGCCGGCCTCCCGGAGCACCAGATCGTCGAGACGCGCGGTGGCGAGGACATCCCGCTCGGGCTCGCCGGGGTGGCGCGCGGGCTGCCCAGCCGGCACGGGCGCGTCTATGGCGGCCGCGTCACCCTGCCGGGCTCGATCTCCCGGCCGCCGCCCTGGCCGCCGCGCCTCCGCGACCTGCCGCACGGCCTGGTGCTGAACTGGGCCATCGAGCTCGCGGGCGTCCGGGTGGTGCACATCGATTCGGCGGACTTCATCGACGCCGAGCTGGCGGGGCGCCGCTGCGACGTGCTCTGCTTGTGCGCCATCGGCCGGGCGTGGCGGCCGGCCTACACGCGCACGGCCGTGGAGCTGCTGCGGCCGAAGGTCGTGGTGGCCTGCCACTGGGATTGGTTCTTCACGCCCTACGAAGACGAGCCGCTGCTGCTGCCGGGCGTCGATTTGCCCGGCTTCTGCGCGGAGATCGCCGAGGCGGGCGCGCAGCCGGTGGTGCTGCCTTTCGATGGCACGTTCCGGGCCTCCCGCCAGCCGGATTGAGCCGCGCGGGCGAGAGGGAAGGGGGCGTTACGGGGGAAACCGTCGGTTTCCCCTGTCCCCTGGTGAACAGTCCCCGCGCGGGGCGGGCGGCGTCGCGGGGGCCGGCCGGCGGCGGGCCCGTTAGGCAGGAGCCGAGGTCCGCATGAACCAGGCCGCCCGGTACGCGCTGAAAAACCCGGTCCGCATCGTGACGGCCGCGTCGCTCTTCGATGGGCACGACGCGGCGATCAACATCATGCGCCGCCTGTTGCAGGCGGGCGGCGCGGAGGTGGTGCACCTCGGGCACAACCGGTCGGTGCGGGAGATCGTCGACTGCGCCATCCAAGAAGACGCGAGCGCGATCGCCATCACGTCGTACCAGGGCGGGCACGTCGAGTTCTTCGAGTACATGGTGGACTTGCTGCGCGAGAAGGGCGCGGACATCCCGGTCTTTGGTGGGGGAGGCGGCACCATCCTGCCGAGCGAGGCGGCGCGCCTGCACGCGCACGGCGTGGCGCGCATCTACAGCCCGGATGACGGCCGGGCGCTCGGTTTGACGGGCATGATCGACGATCTGCTCGCCCGCGTGGACCGCCCGCGGCGCGAGGCGAGCGAGCTGCCGGCGCTGCTCGCGCGGGTGGGGGACCGGGCGGCGTCCCCGGCGCTCATCACGCTGCTGGAGAACGATCTCGCGGCGCGCCCGGCCATCGCGGCGGCGGCCCGCGCGGCGCTCGGCGGCCGGAAGGTCCCGGTGCTCGGCATCACGGGCACGGGCGGCGCGGGCAAGTCGAGCCTGACCGACGAGCTGGTGCGCCGCTTCCTGGCGGACTTCCCGGGGCGCAACCTCGCCATCGTCTCGGTGGACCCGACGCGCCGCCGCTCCGGCGGGGCCTTGCTCGGAGACCGCATCCGGATGAACGCGGTGGACGACCCGCGGGTGTTCATGCGCTCGATGGCGACGCGCCAGGCGCACCTCGCGCTGTCGGGGGCGGTGGCGGAGACGGTGCTGGTCTGCGCGGCCGCCGGCGCCGAGCTGGTCATCGTGGAGACGAGCGGGATCGGGCAGTCCGACACCGAGATCCTGCAGCACGCCGACGTCAGCCTCTACGTGATGACCTCCGAGTACGGCGCGGCGACGCAGCTCGAGAAGATCGACATGCTCGACTTCGCCGACATCGTCGCCATCAACAAGTTCGACAAGCCGGGCTCGGAGGACGCGCTGCGCGACGTGCGCAAGCAGGTGCGGCGCAACCGCGAGCTGTGGGCGGCGGCCGACGAGGACTTGCCGGTGTACGGCACCATCGCGTCCCAGTTCGCCGATCCGGGCGTGAACGCCCTCTACGGCGCGGTCATCGCGCGGCTGGCCGAGAAGACGGGCGTGGCGATGCGGGGGGAGCGGGCCTGGGCCGGCGGCGCGCCCACGGTGCGGTCGCCCATCCCGCCGGCGCGCACGCGCTACCTCGCCGAGATCGTCGACACGGCGCATCGCTACGGCCGCTTCGTGGACGAGCAGGCGCGTCTCGCGCGGGAGATCGCGCAGGTCGAGGGCACGGCGGCCTTGCTGGAGGCGCGCGGGGACGCCGAGGGCGCGGCGCGGCTCGGCGGGCTGCTCGGGGCCTTGCGCGGGCAGCAGCACCCGGAGGCGCGGGCGGCCTTGGACGGGTGGCCGGCCTTGCGGGACCAGTACGCGGGCGAGCTCTACGCCTACACCGTGCGTGGCAAGACGCTCACGCAGCCGCTCGTCAAGAAAAGCCTGTCGGGGACTCCGGTTCCGCGCGTGGTGCTGCCGCGAGACGCCGACGCCGGCGCGCTGCTGCGCTGGCTGCTCACCGAGAATGTGCCCGGCGCTTTCCCGTACACGGCGGGGGTCTTCCCGCTGCGCCGCGACGGCGAGGACCCGGCGCGGATGTTCGCCGGGGAGGGCGGCCCGGAGCGCACCAACAAGCGCTTCCATTACGTGTCGGCCGGCATGCCGGCGCGGCGCTTGTCTACGGCCTTCGACTCGGTGACGCTGTACGGCGAAGACCCGGATTGGCGCCCGGACATCTACGGCAAGGTGGGCAACTCGGGCGTGTCGGTGGCCTCGGTGGACGACGCGAAGCGCCTGTACTCCGGCTTTGACCTCGCCCATCCCGCGACCTCCGTGTCGATGACCATCAACGGCCCCGCGCCGATGGTGCTGGCGTTCTTCCTGCATGCCGCCATCGCCCAGGGCTGCGAGAAGCTCATCCGCGCGCAGGGGCGGGCCGCCGAGGTGGACGCCTGGATCGACGCGCACTTCGCGGCGAAGGGGCTGCCGCGGCCGCGCTACCGGGGGCCGCTCCCGGAGGGCAACGACGGCCTCGGGTTGCTGCTGCTGGGCGTGAGCGGGGCCGACGTCCTGCCGGCCGAGCAATACGCGCGGGTGCGGTCCGAGGTGTTGCAGCAGGTGCGCGGCACCGTGCAGGCCGACATTCTCAAGGAAGACCAGGCGCAGAACACCTGCATCTTCTCGACCGAGTTCGCGTTGCGGATGATGGGGGACATCCAGCGGTGGTTCATCGATGAGCGGGTTCAGAACTTCTATTCGGTGAGCATCAGCGGGTACCACATCGCCGAGGCGGGGGCGAACCCCATCACCCAGCTCGCGTTCACGCTGGCCAACGGGTTCACCTTCGTCGAGTACTACCTGGCCCGCGGCATGGCGGTCGATGACTTCGCGCCGAACCTGAGCTTCTTCTTCTCCAACGGGATGGACCCGGAGTACGCCGTCATCGGGCGCGTCGCCCGGCGCATCTGGGCGAAGGCGATGAAGCTGCGCTACGGCGCGGGCGAGCGCAGCCAGAAGCTGAAGTACCACATCCAGACGAGCGGCCGGTCCCTGCACGCCCAGGAGATCGCCTTCAACGACATCCGCACCACGTTGCAGGCGTTGTACGCGCTGAACGACAACTGCAACTCGCTGCACACCAACGCCTACGACGAGGCCATCACGACGCCCACCGAGGAGAGCGTGCGGCGGGCCTTGGCCATCCAGCTCGTCATCAACAAGGAGCTGGGCCTGACGATGAACGAGAACGCCCTGCAAGGGTCGTTCTTCATCGAGTGGCTGACGGACCGCGTGGAGCACGCCGTCTACGAGGAGTTCCAGCGCCTGTCGGACCGCGGGGGCGTGCTCGGCGCGATGGAGCGCATGTACCAGCGCGGGCGCATCCAGGACGAAAGCCTGCATTACGAGACGCTGAAGCACACGGGCGAGCTGCCCATCATCGGCGTGAACACCTTCCTGGACCCGAAGGGCTCGCCCACCGTGCTGCCGCCCGAGGTCATCCGGGCGACGGACGACGAGAAGCGCGCGGCCATCGAGGCGCGGGACCAGCTCCACGCCCGCGACGCCGGGGCCACCGCGGCCTCTCTCGCCGCGCTCCAAGAGGCCGCGCTGCGCGGCGGCAACCTCTTCGGTGCGCTGATGGACGCCGCGCCCCACGCGAGCCTGGGCCAGCTCTCGCGCGCGCTGTACGCGGTCGGCGGCCAGTACCGGCGGAACATGTGAGCGAGGCCCCGGCGGAGCGGCGGCTCGTCCTGCCGGACGGGCGGGCGGCCCGCGCGCGCCGGGTGGGCGAGGGCGCGCCGCTGGTGCTGGTGCCGGGCTCGGGCCTGGGCGCGCTCGGCTGGGGGCGCTTGCGGCCGCCCGGGTTCTCCCCGGTGCTGATCGACTTCCTGGGCTACGGCGCGGCGGACCCGTTCCTGCCCGGCGTGGACGACCCGCTCTCCGTGGACGTCGCGGCCGTGGTCGCGGCGATCGACGGCGCCGGCGGCCGCGTGGCCCTCGTCGGCCACAGCTATGGCGGGCTCGTCGCGTGGCGGGCGGCCCTCGCGCGCCCGGACGCCGTGGCCGTGCTCGGGCTCTGCGAGCCGGTCTGCTACGGTCTCCTCGACGGCGACGCCCCGGGGGCCGCGCTGCGGGCCGGCATGGAGGCGCGCTTCCCGGGGGTGCTGGACGGCGGTGGCCCGCCCGATGCCGGCTGGCTGCGTGGCTTCATCGACTACTGGAACGGCCCCGGCGCCTGGGATGGCCTGCCCGAGAGCCGCCGCGTCGCCTACCTGCGCCTCGGCGCGCGGGTGCGCGCGGAGGTCGGCGCGGTGTGGGGGGCGCCGCCGCCGGCGCGTTTCCCGGGGCCGACGGTGGTGGTCCGCGGGGCGGACAGCCCGGTGGAGGCGCGCGAGATGGCGGCGCGGGCGGCGGCGTCCCACGGGGGCGCGCCCGTCGTCATTCCGGGCGTGGGCCACACCTTCCCGTTGGTGGCGCCGGGCCCCACCTGGGCGGCCCTGGGAGGTGCGGGCTGGGCGGGCCGCTACTTGGGGGCGGGCGCGAACCCGTAGCGCGCCCCGAGGGCGTCCAGGGCGGCGGCGGGGCCGGCGCTGGCGAGCAGCGGCTCGAGCGCGACGGGGGCTTCGCCGTCCACGCACAGGTGCAGGGGTGGCGGCAGACCGGGGGCGGGCGCGGCGGACTCCACGGGCGGCGCGGGCGGCGGGAGAGCGGGGTCTTGCACGAAGCGCAAGGTTGCCCCGGCGCTCCACACGGAGAGGGCGAGCCGGTGCGCGAAGTCCAGGGCGAGGGGGTGCACCGCCGGCCCGAGGGGGCCTGCGCTCCCCGGGACCCCGCCTGCGCCGTGCAGCACGACGATGCGGCCCGCGAGCGGTCCGCGCGCGAGGGCCCGGGCGACGTGGGCGACGAGCGCGGGCAAGTCCGGCAGCAGGTGCTTCCCGTCGGCCGCTTTGGACGGGATGACCGTGACGCCGAGGCCCTCGAGGCGGTGGAGGTTGGCGTCCAGGATGGCGGTGTGCATCCGGCCGTTCATCGTCGGGGCGACCAGGACGGCGGCCTCGCCGCGCTCGACGCGCCCCAGCGCCGCCGCGAGGGTGGCCGTCAGGGGGGTGTCGGCGATGCCGCCGGCCATCTTGCCGAGGGTGTTGTAGGTGGCCGGCGCGACGAGGTACGCGTCGAAGGGCGCCTCGTCGCCCAGGTGCTCCGCCTGGGGCGAGAGCGCCCGCACGACCGGGTGCGTGCAGGCCCACGCCAGCGCGTCTTCGCCCACGTAGCGCTGGGCCTCATCGCTCAAGAAGGCCACGACGTCGGCGCCGCTGCGGCGCAGCTCCCGGGCGAGCAGCGGGGCCTTCATCGCCGCGATGCCACCCGTGACCAGCAGCGCCACCCTTCGCCCGGCGAGGCGGGCGTCCACCGCCGCGACCGCGCGGTCGGCCCGCGGGGACGGCGCGGGCCGGGCGAGCGGACCGCTCACAGGAGGGCCTTGCCGTCGAGCACCTCGACCTTCATCATGTTGGTGGCCCCGCGCATCGGGGCGCGCCCCGCGAGCACCACCACCTCCTGGCCGCGCGCGAGGTGCCCGCCCCGCATCAGGGCGGCCTCGCCGGCGGCGATGAGGTCGTCGGTCGCGGTGATGGTGGGGATGATGACGGCCGTCACCCCCCAGGCGAGGGAGAGGCGGTCTGCCACCTGCTGGCGGTGGGTGATGGCGAAGATGCCCTGCGGCGGCCGGGACTTGCTGGCCTTGATCGCCGTGCTGCCCGACCACGTGAAGACGACGAGGGGCCGCGGGTCCTCTCGCACCGCGAAGCAGGCGGCCCGCAGGACCGTGCTCTCCGCGGCGCCGGTGGTGGGCAGGCGGGCCAGCTCGGGCCGCCGGTACCACACGCTCTGCTCGACCTGGCGGGCGATGCGATCCATGGTTTGGACCGACTGGATCGGGTACTGCCCGTTCGCCGTCTCGCCGGAGAGCATCACCGCGTCCGTGCCGTCGAGGATGGCGTTCGCGACATCGGTGATCTCGGCGCGCGTGGGCCGCGGGTTGCGCTCCATGCTGTCGAGCATCTGGGTGGCCGTGATGACGAGCACGCCCGCCCGGTTGGCGGCCTCGATGAGCTTTTTCTGGATGACCGGCACCTGCTCGAAGGGCACCTCCACCCCGAGGTCCCCGCGGGCGACCATGATGCCCTGGACTTCGCCGAGGATCTCCTCGATGTTGTCGACCCCTTGGGGCTTCTCGATCTTGGCGACGATGGGCATGTCGGCCGCGCCGAGCGTCGCGAGCAGCGCGCGCAGCTCTTGCACGTCCGAGGCGCTGCGCACAAAGCTGAGCGCGATGTAGTCCACGCCCGCCTGCACGCCGGCCGCGAGGTCTTCGGCGTCCTTTTCGGTGAAGGCCGGGGCGTCGATGCGCGTGGCGGGCATGTTGATGCCCTTGTTGCTGCCGAGCTCGCCGCCATCCACGATGCGGATGTCCACCTCGGCCGGCGTGCCCTCCGGGAAGCGCACCGCCTCGACGGTGCCGGACAGCGCGCCGTCCGCGAACAGCACGGGCTCGCCGGGGCGCACGTCCTGGGCCATGCGGGGCCACGTGGTGCCGGTGCGGGTGCCCTCGGCGGGGAAGGCCGGGTCCATCACGACGGTGAGGAGGCTGCCAGCGGGCAGGTCCAGGGGAGCTTTGCCCTTGGAGGTGCGGATCTTCGGGCCCTGCAAGTCGAGCAGGATGGCGAGATTGGTGCCGACCTCGGTGGCGACGCGGCGGATGCGGGCGACGTCGGCGCGGATGGACTCGGGCGAGCTGTGGCTGCCGTTGATGCGCGCGACGTTCATGCCGGCGCGGAGAAGCTCGCGCAGGACCTCGGGGCTGCGGCTCTGCGGGCCGATCGTGGCGACGATGCGGGTGTTGCGGTGGGCGGTGGGCATGGCACCAGTGTAACCGCTTGGACAGCGCAACTCCGGGTAGAGTTACCCACCGATACCGGCGTGTCGCCCGTCGTTCCACGCCGTTCCACGCTCGTGATCCCCACCCAGGGCCGATCCGATCGCGGTCGGCCCAGTCGACGGGAACCCCGATCCGATCGCGCTGCACGCGATCCTCATGGCGTGGAACGCCGCTGTTTCCACGAGTGATTGACGGGTCAAGGGAAAGATCCTAAGAGGGGGTCACGCTTGGGGGGGCTGCCCCCCACCGATCCTGGAGTCTCCCCATGACGACGACTGCCGCCCGGAGCCGTGAGCGGGTCGCGCGCAACTTCATCAAGGCCTACGGCCGCACGCGGTTCCGCCGCCTCATCGAGGCCTTGGCGGCGGGCGAGAGCGGTCAGGCCATCGCCAATGAGTTCGATGTCTCCCGCGAGCGCGTGCGCCAGTGGAAGAACACCTTCGGCGAGGTCATCACGCACTACCGCATCTACCCGGAAGTGGACCGCATCCTGCGCGAGCGTCGCATCGCGTGACGGCGCCGCTGGGCGTGCTTGCCGGGCAGGGCTGGGCGGCGTAAGGCGGGCCCGCGCCGCGGCCCCGGGCAGGGCCGCCGGGGGGGACGTGTCGGACAAGGTGCGCCGCCGCGCGGCGATTCGCCGCATCCTGCAAGAGAGCGAGGTCGCCAGCCAAGACGAGCTGGCCGACATGCTCGCGCGCGAAGGCCTGGCCACCACCCAGGCCACCTTGTCCCGGGACCTCGCGGACATGGGCGTCGCCCGCGAGCGCGGCCCCCACGGCTTCCGGTACCGCCTCGACGCCCGCGCCCGCTACATGACGGCGCTTCGTCAGGTCGTCGGCATGGAGATCCTCGACGTGCGCCACAACGGCAGCCTCGTCGTCGTCCGCACCCTCACGGGGCGGGCCGAAGGGGTGGCCGGCTTCCTCGACGACCAGAAACACCTCCCCATCCTCGGCACGGTCGCCGGCGACGACACCGTCTTCGTCGCCCCCACCGACACCTCCCTCTGCGGGGATCTCGCAGCGGCCATCCGCGCGTTTGGGGATGGCGGCGGCTTCTCCGACGCAGGCTGAGGCCGCCCCGCCCACGCTTCGCTCTCCGTCTTTGTCTGTCCCTCGCCTGCCGCCTCCGCGGCTGGAGCCCCGAATGTCCCGCTCGTCCATTCGCAAGATCGTCTGCGCCTACTCCGGCGGCCTCGACACCTCCGTCATGATCCCCTGGCTCAAGGAGCACTACGGCGCCGAGATCGTGACGTACACCGGGGATCTCGGCCAGGGCGACGACCTCCCCGCCATCAAGGCCAAGGCGCTGCGCACCGGCGCGAGCCTCGCCTTCGTGGACGACCTGCAGCAGCGCTTCGTGGACGAGTTCATCTGGCCGGCCGTGAAGGCTGGCGCGCTCTACGAGGGCCAGTACCCGCTGCACACCGCGCTCGGCCGCCCGCTGCTCGCCCAGCGGCTCGTCGAGGTGGCGCTGGAGGTCGGCGCGGACGCCATCGCCCACGGCTGCACCGGCAAGGGCAACGACCAGGTGCGCTTCGAGGTCACCGCGGCGGCGCTCGCGCCCCAGCTCCACGTCGTCGCCCCGCTGCGCGAGTGGGACCTGCTCACCCGCGAGGAGGAGGTGGACTACGCGACGGCCCGCGGCATCCCGGTGCCCATCACCCGCGAGAAGCCCTACTCGATCGACCACAACCTCTGGGGCTGCGCCATCGAGTGCGGCGAGCTCGAGAACCTCTGGAACGAGCCGCCGGCCGACGCCTGGGTGATGACCTCGGACCCGACGAAGGCCCCGGCGGGCTCGGTCGAGGTGGTCATCGGCTTCGAGCGCGGCGTGCCGGTGTCGGTGGACGGCGTGGCCATGGGCGGCGTGGCGCTGATCCGCCACCTCAACGAGATCGCCGGCGCCTACGGCATCGGCCGCATCGACATGGTCGAAAACCGGGTGGTCGGCCTCAAGAGCCGCGAGATCTACGAGGCCCCCGGCGCCACGCTCATCCACGTCGCGCACACCGAGCTGGAGCGCGTCACCTTGGACCGCCCCACCTTCACCTACAAGCGCAAGGTGGCGCAGGACTTCGCGAACATCATCTACGACGGCGTGTGGTTCGGCCCGCTGCGCGAGGCGCTCCAGGCCTTCGTCGAGCGCACGCAGGAGCGCGTCACCGGGGTCGTGCGCCTCCGGCTGTCGGCCGGCTGCGTGCAGGTGACGGGCCGCCGCTCGCCCTTCTCGCTGTACGACGAAGGCCTCGCCACCTACTCCCACGGCGACACCTTCGACCGCACGGCCGCGGTGGGCTTCCTCAAGCTGTACAGCCTCGGCTACCGCACGGTCGGCGCGGTGCGCCGCGCGACGGAGGGCTGAGCGATGGCGCTCTGGGACGGCCGCTTTTCAGGCGGTCCTGCCGCCGAGATGCTCGCCTTCAGCGAGTCGCTCGGCACGGATCTCGCGATGGCCGCCGAGGACATCGCGGGCAGCCGGGCGCACGCGACCATGCTCGCGGCGGTGGGCCTGCTCACGGCCGACGAGCGCGACGCGTTGCTGCGCGGGCTCGACGGCGTGGAGGGCGATCTCCGCGGCGGCTGGGTGCCGGCCGTCTCGGACGAAGACATCCACATGGCCGTCGAGGCCCGCTTGCACGAGAAGGTTGGCGCGGTGGCCGGCAAGCTGCACACGGCCCGCTCCCGCAACGACCAGGTCGCGACGGACGTGCGCTTGTGGGCCCGCGCGCGGGTGGACGCGCTGGACGTCCAGCTTCGGCGGCTGGTCGAGGCGCTCGTCGCGCGGGCCGAGGTGGATGGCCGTCAGCTCGTGCCGGGGCCCACGCACCTGCAGCGCGGCCAGCCCATCTGGCTCGGCCACCACCTGCTCGCCCACGCGTGGTCGTTCCAGCGGGACCGCGAGCGCCTCGCGGACGCCCGTCGCCGCCTCAACCGTTCGCCCCTCGGCGCGGCGGCGATGGCGGGCTCGCCCCACCCGATCGACCGCGAGATGACGGCGTCGCTGCTCGGTTTCGATGGGCTGGTCGAGAACGCGATGGACGCCGTCTCCGCCCGGGACCACGCGATCGAGCTGGCCGCCGTCGCGGCCATCCTCGGCACGCACCTCTCGCGGCTCGCCGAAGAGCTGGTGCTGTGGTCCACCCCGGAGTTCCAGCGCGTGCGGCTCTCCGATGCCTGGAGCACGGGCAGCTCCATCATGCCGCAAAAGCGCAACCCGGACGCCGCCGAGCTGCTGCGCGGCAAGAGCGCCCGCCTCGTCGGCGCGCTGACGCATCTGCTCGTGCTCGTGAAGGGCCTGCCGCTGGCGTACAACCGCGATCTCCAAGAAGACCGCCCGGCGCTGTTCGACGCGCTGGCGACGGCGGTCGCCTCGGTGTCGGTGGCGGCCGGGGTGATGGAGAGCCTGCGCTTCCTCCCGGGTCCCGACCTGCGCGGCGACTTCCTGCTGACCACCGAGCTGGCGGACTTCCTCGCCTCGCGCGGGGTGCCCTTTCGCGAGGCGCACCACGTCGCCGGCGGGCTCGTGAAGGAGTGCGAGGCGCGGGGAGTGCGGCTCGACGCGCTGACGCTGGCCGACTTGCAGGCGGCGCACCCGGCATTTGACGCCGATGCGCTGCGCTGGCTGGACCCGGAGGCGGCGGTCGAGCGGCGGCGCTCCCGCGGGGGCACCGCGTGGTCGGAGGTGCAGCGCCAGGTGGGCCTGCTGCGCGCGGCGCTGGATTCTGCGCCGCTGCCGGTGTCTTCCCGCTTGTGACAATCGGTGACGATCCACGGGGGGGGGCTCGGGCATTCCCGGAGCGCCACCCGGGACTTCGATGCCTCAGCGCGCGCGCCACTCCTCCCTGATCGCCCTCGGCCTTACGCTCTCGGCCTGTACGGCGGCCGGCCCCGCCACGGGAGGCGGCGGCAGCAACGGCCGGGGCGACAGCGGCGCCCTGCTGGATACGGGAGACTCCGTGCCCGGTGACGGGGCGTTGTCGGTGGCCCCCGTTGGCGCCTCGTTCCCGCTCTCGCTGCGCGTCGCGCCTGCCGAGCCGGGCGCCCTCTCCTTCGCCGTCACGGCCACGGGCGGCGGCATCACCCGCGGGCCCTTCGTGTGGTCCGGCGAGGGGGAGCCGGAGGTGGTGGTCTGGGGCTTTCCCGCGGGCACCTCCCTCAGCCTGGAGGCCTCGCTCACCACCGCGGACGCCACGCTCGCGTCGGCGTCGGCCACCGCGGCCGTCCCCCTGCCGGACGCGGAATTTCCCGTGGTGCGCGGCGAGGTCTCCAACGGCGGGAGCTCATTCCGCGGCTACGCGGTCTACCCCGTGCTGAGCCCGCCGGGCGGCCTCTCCACCCCCACGGGCGCGGTCGTCCTGGTGGACGAGCGGGGCGCGCTCGTGTGGGGCGCGACGACGGCCAACGAGATGCCCACGCGCGCGCGGTTCCGCCGGGACGGCCGCGGCGTGCTCGTGATCGGCTCGCGCGTGGAGTCCATCGGCTTCGACGGCAGCCGCCAGGAGTGGGACATCCCGGCCCACCACGACGTCATCGAGACGCCCGAAGGCATCCTGGCCACCCTGAGCCAGGAGCCGGTGCTCGACAGCGCCGGCAACGTCATCGACGTGACGGACGCCATCACCGAGATTCTGCCCGACGGCCGCCGCCGCGAGGTCTACTCGCTCTCCCAGCACCTGGACGCGCTGGGCCTCATCCCCGGCGAGCCGCGCCGGGAGGGCTTCGACCTCACCCACGCCAACACCATCGCCTACGACGAGCCCTCGGGCACCTACGTGGTCGGTCTCGCGAGCCTCCCCGCCGTCATCGCCGTCAATCGCTTCGACGGCACGCTGCGCGGCATGGTGGACGCCCGCCGGCGCACCGGCAGCCCGCTCCAGTTCGACGAGCAGCTCACGCTCACCCACGAGATATCCCTGGTCGACGGCGGGTTCACCTGGTTCTTCAACGACACGGAGGCGGTGGACTGCGCCGGCATCCTCCGGGTGGACTGGGACTTTGCCGGAGGCCCTGCCAGCGCGCGGGTGCAGCTCCGGCCGCGCTCGTGCGAGCACACCTTCATGCTCGGCGGGGGGATGGCCGTGGGCGATGGCCTGCTCGCGACGTGGTCCACCTCGGGCAAGTCGGTGTTCTACGAGGCGGACGAGTCGGCCACCTGGGCCGCGGTCGCGCCCTTCGGCAACGGGTTGGGCTACGCCGACTGGGCGCCGTCGCTCCCGGTGTCGCCCTGAGGCCGGCCTCTCGCCGCGCGCCCGCGGGGGCCACCCTCCCGCGTCGCGCGCCCCGCGCCTTCGCCCTCGCCCTCGTCGCCGCGCCGATGGGCGCCTGCGCCCCGCTGGGCCAGACGGGCGCGGCCGAGCTCGTGCACCACCGCGGGCCCGCCGCCGACACGGGCGACCGGCCCGGCCCCCTCGACACCGCCGGCGAAGGCACCGATGGGCTGCGCGTCGATGTCCGTCCGTACGGCGCCGAGCTTCCGCTGACCCTCGTCTTCACCGTGGAGGCCGCCGGGCTGCGCGCGGCCGAGGTCTGGCTGCGCGCCGGCGGCACCGCCGCGGGCCCGTTCCGCGCCACCGGCGATGGCGTGGCCGAGGTCTTCGCCTGGGGCTTTCCGCCAGAGACCCTCGTCGACGTCGAGGTGCTCGCCACCGGCGCCGGCGGCCAGCGCCTGGTGGCCGGGCTGGAGGCGGAGATCCCCGCCGTCACCGCGCAGTTCCCGCTGCCCGTCGGCGGGCCGGCGGCCGGGGAGCTGCCGCTCGACGGCGCCTTGCTGCTCTCGGTGATGGCCCCGGGTCCCGGCGGCGCGGAGCCGGCGCCCGGCCATGTCCGGTTGGTCGACGGCGCCGGCACGGTGCGCTGGGCGGCGCGCACGGCGCAGCAGCTTCCGTCTCGGGTGCGCCTCGCCGCGGATGGCGATGGCGTCGTCCTGCTCGGCAACGTCATCGAGACCATCGCCACCGACGGCCGGCGCGGCGTCGTCCCCGGCGCGGCCCACCACGACTTCGTCGAGCCGGAGCCGGGCGTCTACGCGGTGCTCGTGCAGGAGACCATCTTGGATGGTGCGGGCGCCGTCATCGACACGACCGACCGGCTGGTCGAGCGCACCGCCGACGGGCGGGAGCGCGTCGTGTTCTCGGTGGCCGAGCACCTCGACGCGCTCGCGCTCGTTCCGGGCGAGCCGCGCCGGCAAGGGCTGGACCTCACCCACGCCAACGCGCTGGCCTACGTCGCGGACCGCGACCTCTACCTCATCAGCCTGACCAGCCTGCCCGCCGTCGTCGCGGTGGACCGCCAAACCGGCGCGCTGCGCGGCGTGGTGGACCTCCGTGGCCGCGTCGGCGGCGGCTACATCGGCGTCGAACAGCCGTCTTTTGCCCACGAGATCGTCCCGCACGGCGACGGCTTCTACTGGTTCGTCAACGAGACCACCGGCACCACCTGCGCCGGCATCCTGCGCGTCGAATGGGACTTCGCGGCCGGCCCCGCCGTCGGGGAGATGGTGGTGCGGGACCCGGCTTGCTCCCGCAGTTTCGTCTACGGCGGCGTCCTGGACACCCCAGACGGCCTGCTCGCCACCTACGCGACCGGCGGCGAGATCGACCGCCACACCCCGGACGGCAGCGTCCCCTGGGAGCTGCACGTGCCCTTCGGCTCCATCCTCGGGTATGGCGCGTGGGTTCCTGGCGTTCATGCGCTGCGCTGAAGCCCTGCTCCTCCTCGGCGCCCTCGCCGCCTGCCGGGGGGGCGGCGGGCCCGGTCCAACGCCCGTCGGGCCCGACACCGGCGCGCCGCCGCTCGGCGACACGCTCGCGGTGTCCGATGCCGAGAACCTTCGTCTCGACGCCAGCCTCACGCTTCGCACCCTGCGCGCGCCCGCCGACCCGCCGCCCGTCTTCGACTGGTCGGCCCTCACCACCGATTTCCTCGGTGTGCCCATCGACCCGGTGGCCGAGGGAGCGCTGGCTGCCTTCGCGAGCCTGCCAGACCTCAGCCCGGAGCAGATCGCCGCCGCCCTGGCCTCCGACACGCTCCCCCAGGACGAGATCGCGCTGTACACCGTCTGCACGCCCGCCGCCGCCCGCTGCAGCATGGGGGACTTCACCGTCTTCGGCAACGACATCGGTGTGCCCAGCTACTTCGCCTCCTTCACCGGGCCGTGGCTGCTCGTGCTCGCCAGCCGCCGCCCCAACGGCACGCTGCGCTTTCGCCACACCGTCGTCGTGGAGCACGACCCGGCCGCCGCCGTGGGCACGCTCGCGCTGCGCTCCGACGACGCCACCCTCCGCGTGCAGACCGATCTCGACGCCCGCCCCGCGCTGCCCGCCCGCAGCGGCACCGCGGCCCTCACGGTCGACTGGGCGGCCCTCCGAACCGACGTTCGCGGGCGCCCCATCGAGGCCCGCCTGATGGACCGCCTGGAGGTTGGCCGCTTCGATGGCCTGTCTCGCGCAGACCTCGCGGCCCGGTTCGGGCAGGTCGAGTCCCTCGTCGATGCCCGATGGACCTGGGACATCGCCGGCGCCCAGTCCATCGCCCTCGACGCGCCCACCCTCGATGGTACGACGTTCCCAGGGTTCACGCCCGGGGCGACCTGGGCGCTCACCCTCTCCTGCAGCACCTGCCTGTCGCCGGTGCCGCTCGCCTTCGTCCTCGTCGAGCCCCGCCCGTGATCCCGCTCCATGTCGCCGGAACCGGCCTCTACCTGCCCGCCACCGTCGAGACGGCGGAAGACCTCGCGCCGCGCGTGGGCAAGGACGCCGCCTGGATCCGGGAGGTCGCCGGGGTCGCCGAGCGTCGCATCGCCGACCTCCCGGTGGCCGAGATGGCCGCCCGCGCCGCCCGCGCCGCCCTGGGCGAAGGCCCGCCGCCCGATGCGGTCGTCAACGCGAGCCTGACGCCCGCTCAGCTCGTGCCGGACACCGGCGTCTTCGTCGCCCAGGCGCTCGGTCTCTCGGGCGTCCCCGCGTTCAGCGTGCACGCGACGTGCCTCAGCTTTCTGGTCGGCGCGCAGGTCGCCGCCGGGCTCCTTCACACCGGCGCGGCGCGGCGGGTGCTGGTCGTGAGCAGCGAGATCGCCACCATCGGCCGCGACTTTGCCGAGCCGGAGAGCGCCGTGCTGTTGGGGGACGGCGCGGGGGCCGCGGTGTTCGAGCGGCCGCCCCCCGGGGCCACGGGCGCGCTGCTGGGCTTTCGCATGGCCACCTACCCAGACGGCGCGGGGCTCGCGGAGATCACCGGCTTCGGAACCCGCTTCCACCCGGACGCGCCCGGCACCGGGCCGCAGCACCACCGCTTCCACATGCGCGGCGGCCGCCTGTACCGGTGGACGCTCCCGCGCGTCGGCGCCCTGCTCGACGCGCTGTTCCAAGAGGTCGGACTGCGGCCCGACGACGTGCAGCTCGTCGTTCCCCACCAGGCGAGCGGCCCCGCGCTCGCCGCCCTCGGCGGGCTCGGCTTCCCCCCGGACAAGGTCGTCGACATCCTGGGCCGCGCGGGCAATTGCATCGCGGCCTCCATCCCCATGGCCCTCGCAACGGCCGCCGCAGAGGGCCGCTTGCGGCGCGGCGACACCGTCCTGCTCCTTGGAACGGGCGCCGGGGTCAGCATCGCCGCCGCCCTGTTGCGCTGGTGAGCGCGCCGCCGCTCGTGGGACGGTCCGATGGAGTACTGGATGGTGCAGACCGGCGCGAAGGAAGTGGCCGGAATCGATGGCGGCCTCGCCCGCCGGC
>JBEIVK010000636.1:0-2755 GCA_040373935.1 Alphaproteobacteria bacterium | reverse complement strand
GGTGTGCGCGGCCGTCGCGGCGGCGGGGAGGGAGGGGACCTTGGACAGCGGGGCTCCGGTGGGGGCGAGGACCGTCAGGGGTTGGCCGATACGGTGTATCACGTAACCGGCGCCCGTCGCGCCGCCGGCGACCCGGCCGCGGCCCCGGGGAGGCCGCGTGCGCTATCCTCCCGCCCACGCCGCCCTGTCGGCCGGGAACGCCCATGTCCGCCCCTGCCCCCCGCGCCCCGGGCGCCACCACCGCCGTCGTCATCCTGACGGCGATGAACCTGCTCAACTACCTGGACCGCTTCGTCCCGTCGGCGGTGAAGGACCTGTTCAAGGCCGACCTCGGCCTCACCGACGCCGAGACCGCCTGGCCGCTCACGGCCTTCGTCGTCGTCTACATGATCGCCAGCCCCATCTTCGGGTCGCTCGCCGACAAGGCGCCGCGCAAGGTGCTCATCGCGGCGGGCGTCGCGCTGTGGTCCCTCGCCACCGCCGCCGCCGCCCTCGCCACCGGCTTCTGGTCGCTGCTGCTCGCGCGCTCCCTCGTCGGCGTGGGCGAGGCCGCCTACGCCACCCTCGCGCCGCCCCTGCTCTCCGACTTCTTCCCGCCCGAGCGCCGCAACCGCGTCCTCACCATCTTCTACGTCGCCATCCCGGTCGGGGCGGCGGCCGGCTTCGTGCTGGGCGGGCTCGTCGGCCAGGCCTTTGGCTGGCGCGCCGCCTTCCTGGTCGCCGGCCTGCCCGGGCTGCTCGCCGCGCTCGCCTGCCTCCGCATCCAAGACCCCGGCCGCGGCGCCTTCGACGGGCCCGCCGCCCAGTCCGCGCCCCCGCCCGGCTGGGGCGCCGCCCTGCGCGCCCTGCTGCGCAACCCGCTCTACCTCACGGCCGTCGCCGGCTACACCGCCGTCACCTGGGCCTCGGGCGGCATGGCCGACTGGTTCCCCACCTTCCTCGTCCGCACCCACGGCTACGCGGTCGGCGAGGCCGGCAGCCTCGTCGGCACCCTCACCGTCGTCGGCGGGCTCGGCGGCACCGCCATCGGCGGCTGGCTGGGGGACCGCCTGCGCGGCCGCACCCGCCAGCCCTACCTCGCGCTGTCGGCCCTCTCGATGGTGCCGGCCGCCGTCTTCGCCGGCCTCGCCATGGTCGCCCCCAAGGGCTGGCCCGTCGCCGCCTGCATGCTGCTCGCCCAGTTCTTCTTGTGGTTCTACAACGGCCCCATCAACACCATCCTGGCCAACTCGACGGACGCCGGCCTGCGCGCCCGCGCCTTCGCCTTCTCCATCTTCGCCATCCACATCTTCGGCGACGCCATCTCCCCCACCATCATCGGCGCCCTCTCGGACCGCGTGGGCCTCGGCACGGCCGTCGCCCTCATCCCCGCCTTCCTCGCGCTCGGCGCCCTCATCTGGGCCGTCGGCTGGCGCACCGTCCCCGAAGCGCCGGCCCCGGGCGCCCAGCCCGCATGATCGCCGCCCTCCTCCGCGCCTGGGCCCTCGGCGTCGTCCGCGTGTTCTACCCCTGGCGCGCCGTCTCGGGTCGCTCCCACGCGCCGGCCCGCGGCCCCGTGCTCGTCGTCGCCAACCACCCCAACGGCCTCGTGGACCCGCTGCTCGTCCGCCTCGCGCTGGGCCAGCCCGTCGCCTTCCTCGGCAAGTCCACCTTCTGGCAGAACCCCTTCTTCCGCGCCTGCATGGAGGCCTTCGACGGCCTGCCCGTCTACCGGGCCCACGAGGCCGACACCCGCCAGAACGACGCCACCTTCGCCGCCTGCCGGGACCGCCTGGCCCGCGGCGGCTGGCTCGCCCTCTTCCCCGAGGGCAAGTCGCACGACGCCACCACCCTGCAGCCCCTCAAGACCGGCGCCGCCCGCATCGCCCTCGCCGCCGCCGCTGGCGCCCCGGTCGTCGTCCTGCCCGTCGGCCTCTGCTACGCCGACAAGGAGACCTTCCGCAGCGCCGTCGCCGTCGCCGTCGGCCGCCCCGTGCCCGTGCCCGCCGGCGCCACCCCCGACGACCGCGCGGCCGTCCAGGCCCTCACGGCCGCGATCAGCGCCGCGCTCGGCGAGGTCGTGCTCCAGGCCGAAGACGCCACCCTCTGGCGCGCCTTCCTCGCCGTCGCCGCCTGGACGGGCGCCACCGCCCTCGACGCCCGCGAGGCCCGCGCCCGCGCCCTCTCCCGCGCCTGGTCCGCCCTCCTCGCGGCGGACCCCGAGGCCGCCGAGGCCCTCGCCGAAGAGGTCCGCGCCTACGCGCGCGCCCTCGACGCCGTCGGCGTGCAGGACCCCTTCTCCATCGAGGCCGCCACCCCCGGCCCCGCCGCCGGCAGCCTCCTCGCCCTCGTCGCCCTCGCCCCCCTCGCGCTCATCGGCGCCGCCCTCGGCTGGCTCCCCTACCGCGCCATCCGCCCCCTCTCCCGCCGCCTCGCCGCCGGCCACGCCGACGTCGTCGGCACCATCAAGCTCCTCGCCGGCTCCCTCCTCCTGCCCCTCTGGTGGGCCGCCCAGGCCGCCGCCGCCGCCGCCCTCGCCGGCCCCGCCGAGGCCCTCCTCGTCCTCCTCCTTGGCCCCCTCTGCGGCGCCCTCGCCCTCCACTGGGACGAGCGGCGCGTCCGCCGCCTCGACGCCCTGCGCGGCATCGCGCTGCGCCTGTTCCGCCCCGACACCGCCCTCGCCCTCGCCCAGCGCCGCCGCGAGCTCACGGCCGCCGTCCTCCAGCGCCTCGACGCGCCCCGCGGCGACGACGCCCCCGCCTGACCGCCCCCGCCC
>JBEIVK010000703.1:0-2473 GCA_040373935.1 Alphaproteobacteria bacterium | reverse complement strand
GGTCCACGGGCGCCGCGGGCGCCGCGGGCGCCCCATGGACCGGCGGGACCAGGAACGGCCAGCCCCGTCGGTGGTCCGCTACGGGCATCTCCCTCGCTCGAGCCGTCCCCGAACCGCGCATCCTCGGCCACCGCCCACGACCGGTGCGCCGCCGCGCGGGGCGGGCGCGGCGCAACAAAACCCGGATCGAGACCACCGCGCCGAGGTCCAACCCGCGCGGCGCCCGGTGTATCTCGCCCGCCCCTCCGCTCCAGGGTTTCCCGATGCCAGCTGGCACCGGAATGTCCCTCGCACGGGAGGCACTTTCGCTCCGGCATCTCCGCGCGTACTCCGCCCGGGACGCCCTCTCGTCGCACGCCCGCGATCCGCGGGCGCTCGCTCGTCCTGTTCCTCACCCACGGAGGCCGCCATGGCCCGCTCGTCCGCTCCCGTCCCGCCGCCCACCCCCGACCCGGAGGGCCCGGTCACCCCGCTCGGCCTGCTGGGCGCAGAGCTGCGCTGGGCCACCGCCCGCGTGCTCCGCCTCGCCCGCGTCGCGCTCGGCAACGGCTCCTCCTCCGGGTACCAGAACCCGCTCAAGGAGCGCTCGGTCGCGTCCCTCGCCGCCGAAGAGCGCGCCGCCCGCGCCCACGCGGACGCCCTCCGCGCCCGCTGGCCCGGCCCGACGCCGCTCGAGGTCGTCGCCCAGCGCTTCTCGCTCAACGAGGTCGAGCGCGTCACCCTGCTCCTCGCGGCCGGCGTGTCGATCTCGCGCGACCTCTCGGACGCCCTCGGGGAGCTGCCGAACACCTCGGCGGGCGACCCGACGGTGGACAGCATCTTCCGCTTCTGCGGTCTGTCCCTGGAGGACCAGGTGGGCGCCCGTCGCCTGTTCCGCCCCTCCGGCACGCTCGTCGGGTCGGACCTCGTGGAGCTGAGCTTCGGCCGCCGCTACACCGCGCCGAGCCAGCTCCTCGACTCCTCGGTGTCCATCACCGGGCGCGGCCTGGAGCTCGTCCTCGGCACCGCCGAGCTGGCCGGCGAGTTCGAGGCCTTCTCCAACCTGGAGGCGCCGCGCACCACCTTCGACCACGTGGTGCTCGCCGCGCGCGACCGCGCCCGCATCCTGCAGGTCATCGACCACGCCGACACCCTGGCGCGGGTGTGGCAGGACTGGCGCGTCCACGAGCACGTCCGCTACGGCCGCGGCCAGCTCTTCCTGTTCACCGGGCCCCCGGGCACCGGCAAGACCAGCACCGCGCACGCCATCGCGCACCACCTCGGCCGCCGCGTCCTCAACGTGGACATCCCCACCTTCGTCGGCCACAGCGACGCCGCGCGCTTCCTGCCCGGCCTGTTCCGCGAGGCCCGCCTGCACGACGCCGTGCTGTTCTTCGACGAGTGCGAGGCGCTGTTCGGCAGCCGGCGCGGCGGGAACGACCTGATGACCGTGCTCCTCACCGAGCTGGACCGCTTCGAGGGCATGGCCGTGCTCGCCACCAACCTCCCGGACCGCCTCGACGAGGCCCTGGACCGCCGCGTGCGCGTGCGGGTCGACTTCCCCAACCCGGACGCCGTCGCGCGGGCCGAGATCTGGCGCCTGCACATCCCGACCCACGCCACCGGCGCGGCCGACATCGACCCCGCGGCCCTGGGGCGCCGCTTCGAGCTGAGCGGCGGCTACATCAAGAACGCAGTCCTCAACGCCATCTCGGCCGCGGTGAACGAAGCGCCCGACGCGCCCGTCCTGCGCCAGCGGCACCTCGAGGCCGCCGCGCGCGACCAGCAGCGCCGCCCCGCGTCGGCGCCGGTGGCGGGCCTCGCCGAGCCCCGCGCCCGCCTGCAAGACCTCGTGCTGCCCGCGAGCGACCGCCGCACCATCGAGCAGATCGTCGCCGCCGCCGGCGCGCGCGGCGTCGTCTTCGACCGCTGGGGCGTGGGCGCGCACCAGGCCGGCGGGCGCGGCGTCGTGGCCCTGTTCTCCGGCCCCCCCGGCACCGGGAAGACGCTGGCCGCCGAGGCCATCGCCGGCGAGCTCGGCCGCCCCCTGCTCCGCGTGACGCCGGCCAGCGTCGTGTCGAAGTGGGTCGGCGAGGCCGAGCGCGCGCTGACCGCCCGCTTCCACGAGGCGTCCGCCACCGAGGCCGTGCTCCTGCTCGACGAGGCGGACGGCTTGCTCGCCGCGCGCGGGGCCGGCGCCCACCACGACGACCGCCTCGTCATCACCCTGCTCGACCTGCTCGACCGGCACGACGGCGTGGTCATCCTCTGCACGAACCGCCGCGAGGTGCTCGACGGCGCCCTCCGCCGCCGCGTCGGGTGGGCGCTGCGCTTCGAAGCGCCCGGCCCCGAGGCCCGCGCCGCGCTCTGGTCGGCCCTCGTGCCGCCCGCCGCCACCGACGGCGTCCCCCTCGACACCCGCCGCCTCGCCGCGGACTTCGGCCTCACCGGCGGCCAAATCCGCAGCGCCGCCGTCCGCGCCGCCACCCGCGCC
>JBEIVK010000632.1:0-2776 GCA_040373935.1 Alphaproteobacteria bacterium | reverse complement strand
GCGGCCGGCCTCACCGAGCCCTTCGCCGTCTACGGCCACGACGAAGGCCAGTCCATCACCGGCGGCGGCGTCGCCCAGGCCCCGGCCTTGCCGGCCCTCGACGGCCAGTACGTGTTCGCGGACTTCGTCTCGGGCCGCTTCTGGGCCGCGCCCCTGCCCGCACCCGCGGCCGGCCCCCAGCCGCCGCTCGCCGCGCGGGTCGCCCTCGGGCGCTTCCCCATCATGCCCAGCACTTTTGGCCGTGCGCCAGATGGCGGGTTGTACGTCGCGGATTTTGCCAAGGGCGATGTGTACCGGCTGGTCGAGGCGCCGCCAGGGGGCTGAGGGCCGCGCGCCGCGTCGTGGTACCGTGACGGCATGTGGGTCGCGCTGCTCGCCCTCGCCCGCGCCGAGCCGTCCTTCTCCGTCGAGCGGGGGTGGCAGGACGCCCCCTTCGCCCTGGAGATCTCGCCCACCGCCGGCGGCACGGTCTTCTACAGCGTCGATCGGTCGCCGCCGTCGGTGCCCTACGCCGGGCCGCTCTCGATCCACACCACCACGGTCGTCCGGGCCGTCGAGGTGGGGGCCGACGGCGCCGCCTCGGCCGTCGTCACGGCGTCCTACCTCTTCCTCGACGACGTCCTCGCCTCTCCGGTGATGGATCCGGGCATCGTGGGGAACCCGGTTTACGGGCCGGTCGTCGCGTCGAGCCTGCGGGAGCTGCCCGTCCTCTCCCTGGTGGCCCCGGCGGGCCTCTCGCTGTCCGAAGGCCCGGTCTCCGTCGAGTGGATGGACCCGGAAGGCGACATCCTCCAGGTCAACGCGGGCGGCTACGTCTCCGGCGGCACGAGCTGGGAATACGCCAAGACCAGCTTCCGGCTGGTGTTCCGGTCCGCGTACGGGCCGGGCAAGCTCGACGCAGACCTCTTCGGAGACGATGTGACGGGCGTGCCCGCCGTGGACCGCTTCGACGCCCTCTCGCTGCGCGGCGGCAACCACGACTCGGTGTTCTACCTGGGGGCGCGCGGGCAGCACCTGCGCAACCTGTGGATGGACGAGACCCAGCTGGAGATGGGCCACATCGTGCCGCATGGCCGCTTCGCGCACGTCTTCTACAACGGCCTGTACCACGGCATGTACCACCTGCGGGAGCGCTTCAACGCCGCGATGATGGCGGAGTACCTCGGCGGGGACGAAGGCGACTACGAGGCGCTCACCGCCGGCTCCGCTTTTGACGGCACCGGGGCGGCGTGGGCGGCGGTCCGCGCGGCGAGCGGGGACTTCGCGGTGTTCCGGGAGTGGGTGAACGTCCCGCACTACCTCGACTACATGGTGCTCAACTACTACGCGGCCAACGCCTGGGACTGGTGGCCCACGCACAACTGGCAGGCGGCCGGCCCCACCGCGCCGGGGCGCGGCGGCTTCCGCTTCCACTCGTCGGACTCGGACATCTGCCTCTACTACGACGCCAGCACCAACATCCTGTCGCTCGGTGGCCCCTCCGATGTGTTCCTCGGCTTGCTCGCCGAGGGGCACCCCGACTTCGAGGTCGCGCTGCGGGACGCCATCCACCGCAACCTCGCCGGCCCGCTCTCCGCCGAGGCCGCCGGCGCCCGCTATGCCCGGCTCGCCGCGCGCGCCGAGGACGCGGTCGTCGCGGAGTCGGCGCGCTGGGGCTACGGCTGGTGGGACCGCGACGGCGAATGGGTGGCCGAACGCGACCACCTGCTCGCAAACTTCTTCCCCCAGCGCACCGAGGCGCTCTGGCAGCAGGTGCGGGCCGCGGGCTGGTATCCGGTCGACGCCCCGGAGATCGACGTCCCTGCCGGTGTCGTGCCGGCCGGCACCGTCGTCACCGTCGCCGCGCCGGACGCCTCCGCGGCCGAGCTGTGGCTCACGCTGGACGGGACCGACCCGCGGGCCCCGGGCGGCGCGGTGGCCCCGGGCGCGCGCGGCCCCGATGGCGCCCGGCTCGTCCCCGTGGCCCGGTCGACCACCGTCCGCGCCCGCCTCCGCGCGGGCGACGCGTGGGGCCCCATCGTGGAGGGCTTCTATGAGGTCGACGCGCCCGCCCCCGTTCTCCTCAACGAGTGGAACGCGGTCGGCCCGGAGGACTGGCTCGGCGGCGCGGGCGGCGCCGGGAGAGACGCCGCGCTGGGCCGCGTCCAGGGCAACGGCGGGGACTGGTTCGAGCTGCTCGTCATCGAAGACGTGGACCTCCGCGGCTGGCGCATCGAGCTGGCGGACCGCAACGGCGAGGCCGGGCGCCTGCAGTTCACGGACGATCCGCTCCTGGCCGATGTTCGCGCGGGCACGCTGTTGACCATCGCCGAAGACCTGCCCGAAGACGCCGCCTACGCCCCGGACAGCGGCGACTGGCGCTTTCACCTGCGCGCCGGCGCACAGGGCGGGGGCCGCTACATCTCCGCCGCGCCCTTCGACGTCTCGAGCCGCGACTGGCAGCTCACCCTGCGCGACGCCGAGGGCCATGTCCGCTTTGGCCCCGCGGGCGAGGGCGTCTCGCCGCGGGCCGGCATCTCCGGCGAGGAGGTGGGCCTGCTGCAAGCCACGCCCGACAGCGCCACCCGCCGCGCCGATGGCGACTACGGCGCCGAGCGGGCCTCCACCTACGGCGCGCCCAACACCTGGGGCAATGGCCGCGCCCAAGACCTCTCGGCCTGGCGCGGCACCCCGGACGGCTTCGTCGGGGCCGGGGACACCGGCGCGTCCGCCGGCCCCGGCGACACCGGCCCCGCCCCGGACGCCGCAGCCCCGCCCGCGGGCGACGCCCGCTCCG
>JBEIVK010000084.1:0-10527 GCA_040373935.1 Alphaproteobacteria bacterium | reverse complement strand
CGGCCGGCAGGCGCCCGCGCTCAGTCGCCGGTGTCGGCGGGCAGCAGCGCGCGGAGGGCGTAGAGGGCGTCGTGGGCCTGTCGCGGGTTCAGGGTGTCCGGGTCGATGGCGCGGAGGGCGTCGGCGAGCGCCTGCAGCGCGGGGGCGACGGGCGCGGGCGCGGGCGTGGACGGCGCGAACAGCGCGAGTTGCCGCGAAGGAGGCGGGTGGACGGGGCGCTTTTCGAGCTCGACGAGGAGGGCGCGGGCGCGGGCGAGCACGGGCTCGGGGAGGCCGGCGAGGCGGGCGCACTGGATGCCGTAGCTGCGGCTGGCGCCGCCGTCGCGCAGGGTGCGGAGGAAGCGGACCTGCTCGCCGCGGTCGGAGACGGCGACGTGCTGGTTGAGGACGCCGGGGCGCTCGTCGGCCAGCGCGCAGAGCTCGTGGTAGTGCGTGGCGAAGATGGCGCGGCAGCGGGCGCTGTCGTGGACGGCCTCGGCGACGGCCCAGGCGATGGCGAGGCCGTCGTAGGTGGACGTGCCGCGGCCGATCTCGTCGAGGAGGACGAGGGAGCGCGGGGTGGCGTGGCGGAGGATCCACGCGGTCTCGCTCATCTCGACCATGAAGGTGGACTGGCCGCGGGCGAGGTCGTCGCTGGCGCCGACGCGCACGAAGAGGCGGTCGCACAGGCCGATGCGGGCGCGGGCAGCGGGGACGAAGGCGCCGATCTGGGCGAGGAGGACGGTGAGCGCAAGCTGGCGCATGACCGTGCTTTTCCCGGCCATGTTGGGGCCGGTGAGCACGATGAGGCGGCGCTGGGCGTCGAGGGCGAGGTCGTTGGGGACGAAGCGCTCGTCGGTGGCGGCGGCCTCGACGACGGGGTGGCGGCCGGCCTCGATCTCGATGGTGAGGCCGTCGTCGACGAGGGGGCGGACGTAGCGGCGCTCGACGGCGACCTCGGCCAAGGCGGCGACGGTGTCGACAAAGGCGACGGCGCGGGCGAGGGCCATGAGGCGCGGGACGGCGGCGGCGACGCGGGCGCGCAGCGCGAGGAAGAGGTCGTGCTCGAGGGCGGTGCGGCGGTCGTCGGCGCCGAGCACGGCTTCTTCGTACTCTTTGAGCTCGGCGGTCATGTAGCGGCGTGCGCCGCTCATGTGCTGCTTGAGGTGCCAGTCGGCGGGGACGCGGGCGAGCTGGGCCTCGGTGACTTCGAGGAAGTAGCCGACGACGCGGTTGTGCTTGACCTTGAGGCTGGCGATGCCGGTGCGGGCGCGCTCGCGCTCTTCGATGGCGGCGATGGCCTGGCGGCCGTCGCGGCCGAGGGCGGCGAGGCGGTCCAGCTCGGCGGAGACGCCGGGGCGGATGAGGCCGCCGTCGGTGAGGGCGAGCGGCGGGTCGTCCACCAGGGTGGCGGAGATGTCGTCGGCGACGTCCGGGAGCAGATCTTCGACGAGGTGCGGCGCGAGGGCCGGCACGGCGGCGAGGCGGCCCCAGAGCGGGGCGAGCGCGGTGAGGCTGCGCTGGAGGCCGACGAGGTCCCGGGCGTGGGCGCGGGCCTGGGCGACCTTGCCGGCGATGCGCTCGATGTCGGCCACTTCGCGGAGGGCCTCGCGGGTGGGGCGGCGGAGGCGGGCGTCGGTGAGGGCCTCGACGGCGTCCTGGCGGGCGTGCACCGGCGCGAGCGCGACGAGGGGCTGCAGGAGCCAGTCGCGAAGCAGGCGGGCGCCGGGGCCGGTGAGCGTGCGGTCCAGCAAGGCCAGGAGCGTGCCGTTGCGGCTGCCGCCGCGGAGGGTGCGGAGCAGCTCCAGGTTGCGGCGCGTGGCCTCGTCGAGGACGGCGGCGCTGCCGCGCGGCAGGACGGCGAGGTGCTGGAGGTGGCCGAGCGGGACCCGCGCGCGGTCCGTCACGTAGGCGAGCAGGGCGGCGGCGGCGGCGAGGGCGGGATCGAGGCCGGACGCACCAAAGGCCGCGAGGTCCGCCACGCCGAGCTGGGCGTGCAGGCGGCGGCGGCCGGCGCCGGCGTCGAAGGCGCGGGGCTCGCCGGCGCTGAGGGTGCGCCCGGAGAAGCCAGGGCTGAGGGCGGCATCTTCGGCGACGGACGGCGCGAGGATGAGCTCGCGCGGGTCGAAGCGGTGCAGCTCGGCGAGGGCCTCGGCGGCGTCCGGGCGCTCGGCGAGGCGCAGGTCGCCGGTGCTCACTTCGAGGAAGGCGAGGCCGTAGACCGGGTGGGCGCCGCCGCTGCGCGTGAGGGCGCCGAGCCAGACGGGCTCCCGGGCGTCGAGGCCCTCCGGGTCCATCGGCACGCCGGGGCTGACGACGCGGACGATGTCGCGCTCCATGAGCTTGGCGGAGGCGCCGGGGCGCTGCTCGGCGATGGCGACCTTGTGGCCGGCGTCGAGGAGGCGGCGGAGGTAGGCGTCGAGGGCGTGGTGCGGCACGCCCGCCATCGGGACCGGGTCCGGGTCGTTCTTGTTGCGTGAGGTGAGCGTGAGGTCCAAGGCGGCGGCGGCGACCCGGGCGTCGTCCAAGAACAGCTCGTAGAAGTCGCCCATGCGGTAGAGCAGCAGCGCGTCAGGCACCTGGGCCTTGAGGTCCAGGTATTGCCGCATCATCGGCGTATCGGTGGCGCCGGCCATGCGCGGGGCTCCGGTCAGACGGGAGGGAGCGGCGCCTCGCCGTCGCGGCGGAGCACGAAGGCCTGGTGGCCGTCTTCGTCGCCGGCGGGCGGGCGGGTGGCGAACTGCTCGACGACGTGCCAGCCGGGCAGAGAGGCGGCGACCGCGGGGCCCTCTTCGGGCTCCAGCGAACAGACGGCATACACGAGCGCGCCGCCGGGGGCGACCGCCGAGGACGCGGCGTAGAGCAGGGCCCGCTGCCGCACCGCCATCGCCGCCGGGTCGGAGGGCAGGCGGCGCCAGCGGATCTCCGGGTGGCGGCGGATGGTGCCCAGGCCCGTGCAGGGGGCGTCCACCAGCACGGCGTCGAAGGCGGAGTCCCAGTCTGGGTTTTCGGTGGACCAATCCCACGGCAGCGCGTCGAGGGAGAGGCGCAGGCGGCGGGCGCCGGCGCGCAGGCGGTCCAGCCGGGCCGGATCGGCGTCGGTGGCGAGCACGCGGGCGCCGCGGCTGGCGAAGTAGAAGCTTTTGCCGCCGGGGGCCGCGCAGGCGTCGAGCACCCGGGGGGCGGGCCCGCCGGAGGCCTGGGCGGCGGCGAGGGTGAGCTGGGCCACGCGCACGGCGGCCGGGTCCATCACCCACCAGTCTCCTGCCGCGAAGCCGGGGAGCTGGTCCACCGCGCCGTCGAAGGCGCCGAGGCGAAACGCGCCTTCGACGGGCGCGCCGGCCGCGAAGGCGGGCAGAACGTCCAGGCCCTCGGTGGGGCTGCGGGCCCAGACCCCGCAGAGGGGCGCAGGCTCGCCGCAGCGTGCAACCCACGGCCGGAAATCCGACCAGCGGTTGGCCAGCCAGGGCGGGAGATCCACCAGCGGGTCGGCCGGCATGCGCGCCGGGTCGAAGCGGCGCAGCCCGGCGTTGACGAGGCCGCTGGCGCGCCCGGCGCCGATGGAGCGGACCAACTCGACGGCCTCGTGCACGGCGGCGTGCGGCGGCACGCGAGAGAACGCAAGCTCGAAGGCGCCGATGCGCAGCGCGACCCGAACCGGCGGCTCCATCTTTTCGACGGCGCGCCCGAGCCCTGCGCTCAGCGCGGCGTCCAGGCTGCCCTGGCGCCGCAGCACGCCGAGCGCGAGGTGCCAGGCCAGCGCGCGGTCGGCCGGCCGGGCGGGGGCCTCGATGGCGAGCCGATCTTCGACGTGGGCGCCGTCCTCTACGGCGAGGAGGGCGCGGGCCGCCACGCGGCGACCCGGACTGACGGAGGAGCTCACGGTGCGCTCGCGGGGGGAACGGGAGGGGCCGCCGGAGCGGGAGGCGGGGCCACGCCGGCGGCGGGAGGCGCCGCGAGGTCGACCAAGCGAAGAATGGCGAGCTCGCTCTGGGCGCCGCGCAGGCGGTAGCCGCCCACAAACCACGCCGGGGCGGCCGCGAGGCCGAAGGTGGGGGCAGCCGCGCGGTCCGCCGCCAAGGCGGGGACAGCCGCAGCCGCAGCGGCGCGGTGCGCGGCGGGATCGAGACCGGGCAAGGCGGCGAGCAGCGCAGGCAGGGCCGCGACGAGATCCACCTTGCCGGCCGCCTTCTGACGGGCCCGCTCCGCCGCGATGGACTCCAGCAAGGCCATCCCCTGCCCTTGCGCGGCGGCCGCCCACACCGCCGCCGCCAAGGCCTCGCCGCCCGGGTGGGCCGCGGCCGGCAAGAAGCGGACCCGAAGCGAGACGCGGTCCAGCGGGAGCGCCCGCGCGCTGAGCAGCGCAGGAGACAGAGAGGGCGCCGCCGGATCCACCCACAGGACGACCGGGACGCCGGTGTCCACGCCGGCGAGGGCGGCGCCCTCGGTGGCGCCGGGGAACCACGGCTCCGGGTAGGTGATGCCGAGGCGCGCGACCTCGGGAGGCTCCCCCGCCGCGAGGCGCCCGAGCAAGCGCTGCACGAGGCCAGGGAGGTTTTCGCAGCCGACGGGCGGCCCCTCGGCGAGGCACCGGCCGAAGCCCCTCCCCTCGCACGGCGCGCACGGCGCGGGCGTGAGGTTGAGCGCAGCCCGCGCGATCTCCTGGGCCTCGGCCGGCAGCGCTGCGACCGCCGGGACGACCCGCGTCAGCTCGTCCGAGCGCAGCGGATCCGGGTAGCCGCCCCGGGGGTCTTTGGGCAGGATGACGACACCCCCGGGCGCGTCGGCTGGCTGCGCGACGGGCAGCGGCTCGGCCTTGGGCATGGGCGTGGGCGCGCGGGAGCAGCCGAGGGCCCCGGCGAGGGCGGCCGCGAGAAGTCCAGGGAGGAGGCGCATCAAGTCCAGTCGTCGTCCTTGCGGCTGCTGCCGCCCCCTGCCGCCGGGGCTGGCGGCGGCGGCGGGGCCCAGCTGGGCGAGCCGCCCCCATACGGCGACTCCGAGCGGCCCGAGCGCCGCCCGAAGGCCATCCCCACCACGCCCACCAGCAGCCCCACTGCGAAGGCGACCCACAGCAGCACGGGCAGCGGCGCCGGCGCCTGAAGGTGCCAGGCGGCGAACCAGAGGTCGAGCGAGAGGTCGCTCGTGCGGGAGCTGTTTTGGACCGTGAACAGCGTGCCGACCAGCCCGATGAGCAGCACGGACACGAGCTGGAACCACCGCCATGCGCTCATCGCGTCCCCCCAAAAACCAGGACCGGCGCCCACCCGAAGGCGGACGCCGGCCTCTATCCCGTCCGGCGGGACCCGGCGCTCACCCGAAGGCGAAGGCCGGGCGGTGCGCGATCACTCGCGGCCGGAGAGCTTGCGGGAGAGGTTGCCGAGCACGTCGCCGAGCCGGGCGTTGCTGTCGCCCTGCCGCGCCATGTACTCCTGCACGCCGCCCTCGGTCTCGCCGCGCTCCGCCGCGCCCTTCTCCGAGAGGGAGATCTTGCGGTCGTGCTGGTCGATGCGGCGGATCTCGACGAGGAGCTCCTTGCCGTCCTGGTAGTGGGCGGACCAGTCCTCGGCGCCGGCGTGGGCCAGCTCGGACAGGTGCACGAGGCCCTCGACGCCCTCTTCGATCTCCGCGAAGACGCCGAAGTCGGTGCGGGACACGACGCGCGCCTTGGCGATCTGGCCGAGGAAGAAGCGGCCCTGCACGGACATCCACGGATCCTCGCGGAGCTGCTTGATGCCGAGGGAGAAGCGCTCGTTCACGCGGTCGATGTTGAGCACGCGCGCCTCGACCGTGTCGCCCTTCTTGAAGGCCTCGGAGGGGTGCTTGATGCGCTGCGACCAGCTCATGTCCGAGATGTGCACGAGGCCGTCGATGCCCTCCTCGATGCCCACGAACACGCCGAAGTCGGTGATGTTGCGGACGCTGCCGGAGACGATCGAGCCGATCGGGTAGCGCTCCTCCACCAGGGCCCACGGGTTGCTCTCGAGCTCACGCATCGACAGGGAGATGCGCTTGTTCTCGACGTCCACGCCGATGACCTTGGCCTCCACGAGGTCGGCCACGTTGACGATCTTCGAGGGGTGCTTGACGCGCTTGTTCCACGTCATCTCGGAGATGTGGACGAGGCCCTCGATGCCATCCTCGAGCTCGACGAAGATGCCGTAGTCGGGCATCGACACCACGCGGCCGCGCACGATGGCGCCGACCGGGTAGCGGAGGTCCACCTCCTCCCACGGGTCGGGCTTGATCTGCTTCCAGCCGAGGGAGACGCGCTGGCTGTCCGGGTCGAACTTGAGGATCTTGACGTCGACCTGCTGGCCGACCTCGAGCATCTCGGAGGGGTGGCTGATGCGGCCGTAGGTCATGTCCGTGATGTGGAGCAGACCGTCGATGCCGCCCAGGTCGATGAAGGCGCCGTAGTCGGTGATGTTCTTGACGACACCGAGCATGACCGCGCCGACCTGGAGATCCTTCAGGGTCTCCTGGCGCTTGGCCTGGCGCTCTTCCTCGAGCAGGACGCGGCGGGACAGCACGATGTTGCCGCGGCGCTTGTTGAACTTGATGATCTTGAAGTCGAGCGTCTCGCCGATGAGCTTCTCGAGGTTCTTGACCGGGCGGAGATCCACCTGGGAGCCGGGGAGGAAGGCCTTGACGCCGATGTCGACGGAGAGGCCGCCCTTGACGCGCGCCTGCACGATGCCGGTGACGATCTCGTCGGCCTCGTAGGCCTTGCTGATCTCTTCCCAGGCCTTCATCTCGTCGGCGCGGCGCTTGGAGAGGCCGAGCTGGCCGTCCTCTTCGTTCATGTTGCCGAGGTAGACGTCCACCTGGTCGCCCACGCCGATGGTGGGGTTGCCCTCCTCGTCCATGAACTCCTGGAGCGAGATGACACCCTCGGCCTTGTAGCCGACGTCGACCACCACGCGATCCCCTTCGATGCTGATGACCGTGCCCTTGACGACCGTCTGCTCCTTGATGGAGCGGGTGTCGAGGTAGGAATCGAAGAAGGACTTGAAGTCGGCGTCGCCGAGATCGGAGAGCGAGGTGTCGAGGGAGAGATCAGGACCGGACATGCAGAGGAGGCCTTTTCCCGCCGAGGCGGGGCAGAATCGGATGGGATGGGACGGACGCACCGCCCGCGGGAGGACCCCGGGGAGGCACGCGGCCTGCGCTCCCAAACGCAGACCGGGCTCCAAACGTGCACCGGAGGCCAAGGACCCCGGTAAGGCCGAGCGGCATAGCCGGTCGCATCGGTGAAGTCAACGCGCGTTCACGGCGTCGTCACGCCGATCCGGGCCCGCACGAGGGCGAGCACGGCGTCTCGCGCCTCGCCCGCGCTGAGGGAGGTCGTATCGACGTGGACCGCGTCGTCGGCGCGGCGCAACGGCGCGGTGGCGCGGCCGGCGTCTTGGGCGTCCCGGGCGACGATTTCGCGCAGGACCGTCCCCTCGTCGGCCGCCTCGCCGCGGGCGCGCAGCTCGAGGGTGCGGCGGCGCGCCCGCTCGGCCGGGGCGGCGTCCAGGAAGACCTTGAGCTCGGCCGAGGGGAGGATGACCGTGCCGATGTCCCGGCCGTCCATCACCACCCCGCCATCGGCCGCGAGCCCGCGCTGGAGGTCCAGCAAGGCCGCGCGGACGGCAGGGAGCACCGCCACGGCCGACGCGCCGCGGCCGACGTGCTCTGCGCGAATGGCGTCGGTGACGTCCACGCCGCCGAGCACCACCCGAAGGCGGGCGTCTGCCCAGGAAAACCGCAGCGGCAAGGACCGCGCGAGGGCGGCCACCCGCGGCTCGTCGGACCACGGGACGCCAGCGGCGTCGGCGGCGTAGGCCACGGCCCGGTAGATCGCGCCGGTGTCCACGTAGGCATAGCCAAGCGCCCGCGCGACATCCCGCGCGACCGTGCCTTTGCCCGACGACGCCGGCCCGTCGATGGCGATGTTGATGCGCCGCGTCGCCGCCATGGCCTGCCCCCTGCCCTGCCCTATCGCCGCGGGCCGGCGGCTTCCAGAGCGCCCCAGAACCCGGGCCACGACACCGCCACCGCCTCGGCGCCCCAGATCCGCGAGGGACCGCGGGCCGCCCGGGCACCCACCGCGGCCGCCATCGCGATGCGGTGATCCCCCGCGGCGTCGACCTCACCCCCGGGCAGCGCGCCGCGCCCATGGACGAGGATGCCGTCTGGCAGTGCATCGGCATCGCCGCCCAGCCCCCGGATCGCCGCCACCGTGGAGGCCACGCGATCGCTCTCCTTCACCCGAAGCTCCTCGGCGTCGGTGAAGCGGGACTCCCCCTCCGCGAAGGCCGCCGCGACGGCCAACACGGGGATCTCGTCGATCAAACGCGGGATCTCCGCGCCGCCGACGGTGACCCCGCGCAAGCCGCGCCCGCGCACCCGCACATCCCCCCGCGGCTCGCCGCCGCTGTCCGGGAGGGGCTCGACGGTGACCTCGGCGCCCATGCGCGCCAGGACGTCGAGCACACCGGTGCGCGTGGGGTTGAGGCCGACGCCGCGGACCCAGACCTCAGCCCCGGGGACGACGGCGGCCGCGACGAAGAAGAACGCAGCGGAGCTGATGTCGCCGGGGACATCCACATCGACGACGGAGAGCGGAGCGCCCGGGTGAACGGTGAGCGCGCCCGGGGTGGCGCGAAGATCGGCGCCCATCGCGCGCAGCAGGCGCTCGCTGTGGTCCCGACCGCCCTCGCCGCGCACGGTGAGAGGGCCCGCGGCGTGCAGCCCGGCCAACAGAAGGGCGGTCTTCACCTGGGCGGAGGCGACCTCGAGGGTGACGTCGCCGCCGCGCAGCCCGCCGGGCACCCCGCGGACGGAGAGCGGCGCGCGATCCCCGCCGGCGCGGCCGTCGATGTGCATGCCGAGGCTTCGCAGGGGCCGCGCGACCCGGCCCATCGGGCGGCGCGAGAGGCTCTCGTCCCCGATGAGCACGGCGTGCCCATCGAGCCCGGCGAGCACGCCCAGCAGGAGGCGCATCGTCGTGCCGGCGTTCGCGCAGTCCAGCGGCGCCGACGGCTCTTGGAGGCGGGCGGCGGACCCTCGCACGTGCAGCCCCCCGCCGGGCAGCTCCTCCACCGCGAGCCCCAACGCCCGCGCCGCACGAAGGCTCGCGTGCACGTCGTCGGCGCGCAGCAGCCCGCGGACCCGGCCCTCCCCCGCCGCGAGCAGCGGAAAAAGCACCGCCCGGTGGCTCACCGACTTGTCGCCGGGGACCGCCACTTCGCCCCGCAGCGGCGGGCCGGGATGGATGTCCGCCGCGCGGCTGCCGCTCATCCCGCGGCGCCGTCCGGCCCGAGGGCGCCGAGCTTGCGGAAGCGGAGGTAGCGGTCTTCGCGAATGGCGGGGCCGTCCAGCGAAGCCAAGTCGTCCAGGTGGCGGCCGATGGCGTCTCCCACGGCCGCGACGGCGGTGGCAGGCGCGCGGTGGGCCCCGCCGACCGGCTCTGGCACGACCTCGTCGATGACGCCGAGCCGCAAGCAGTCCGCGGCGGTGATGCGAAGGGCCTCGGCGGCGCGCGGGGCCAACGCGCGGTCCCGCCACAGGATGGCCGCACAGCCCTCGGGTGAGATGACGGAGTAGACGCTGTTTTCGAGCATGATGACGCGATTGCCGACGCCGAGCGCCAAGGCGCCCCCGGACCCGCCCTCGCCCGTGACGACGACGATGACCGGGACCTCGAAGGTGCTCATCTCCAGGATGTTGCGCGCGATGGCCTCTGCCTGGCCGCGCTCCTCCGCGTCCACCCCTGGAAAGGCGCCGGGCGTGTCCACAAAGGCCAGGACCGGCATGCGGTGGCGATTGGCGAGGGACATGACCCGCAGCGCCTTGCGGTAGCCCTCGGGGCGCGTCATGCCGAAGTTGCGGACGATGTTCTCGCGGGTGTTGCGGCCCTTCTGGTGGCCGACCACCGCCACGGGCTGCCCGCGAAACCGGCCCATGCCCGTGATGATGCTGGCGTCGTCGTGGCCCGCGCGGTCTCCGTGAAGCTCCAACCACTCGGTGATGAGCGCGTCGACGTAGTCGAGCGCGTAGGGCCGCGCCGGGTGCCGTGAGAGCTGCGTGCGCTGCCAAGGCGTCAACGAAGCAAAAATGCGCTCCTGCAAGCGCTCTGCCTGGCGACGAAGCTGGTCGATCGCCGCGCTGAGATCGGTCCCGGCTGTGCGCTGCACGGCCTCCAAGGTCTCGATGCGCTTGTGCAGCTCAATGACGGGATGCTCAAAATCGAGGACGTAGTCCATGGCGTGCCCCCGGCGCTGGCCGGGGCCCCCTCACCACTGGTAGGTGGCCGCGAAGAAAAGCCCGCCCGAGATGCCGAGCAGCGGGTAGACGAGCGTCTGGTTGCGGTTGGTCTTGGAGCGCAGCTCGTCGAGCGCCGCGGACGTCTGGTAGTCCGGGTTGGACAAGTCGTTGTACGTGGCGGCCTGCCGGAGCGCGACCACCTGGAAGGCACCGGCCGCCGCGGCCGTGCCAACACCCGCGAGGAGGGCAGGCCAGAGGATCTTTTTGCGGATGATCTCGACCGGTGGAGCCCCCGCG
>JBEIVK010001010.1:0-1503 GCA_040373935.1 Alphaproteobacteria bacterium | reverse complement strand
GGGCGTGGCGGCCGCGGCGCCCGCGTTGGCGGGCACCCAGCCGGGCGACCCACCGCCGGACTCCCTCGACGCCGCGCTTCGCGCGCTGGCCGACTCCGTGTCGGCCGCCGCCGACGGCCGCCGCATCCTGCTCGTCGGCCAAGACTGGGGCGGGCTGCTCGCCGCCGGCCTGGCCGCGGAGGGGCGCGTCCCCGTGGCCGGTGTCGTTCTGACGAGCGTTCCGCTGGGGCTCGGCTGGGCCCCGGCGGTGCTCGGGGCACGCCCGCCGCTGGATCGCTGGGTCTACCGCCGCTACAGCGGCGCCCTGTATCTGCGCCACGGCGCGAGCCCGGCGGCCCGGCCGTCTCTCGCGGCCGCCTTCGGCGCCCACACGCGCGACCCGCGCATGCCCGCCGCGATGCAGGCCCTCGCCCGCCTCCTCCCCCAAGCCCCGCTCGCGCGCTGGCGACGCGCCCTGGCCCACGCACCCTTCCCGGTGCGCTTCGTGCACGGGCTCGGGGACCCTTTCGTGCCCGCCGCGGCTCCGCTGCTGCGCGCGCTGTCCTGGCCCTCCGCGCGGGCCGTGCTGTTGCCGGGGGCGCGCCACTACGCGCCAGCAGACCAGCCGGCCGCCTACGCGCGGGCAATCCTTGAGATCCTGCCGTCGTAACGTCTGCTCACGCTTGATGTGGCCGCGCACCGCGGCCCCAGGAGCCTTATCAGGCACCCCAGAACCAGCCCCCGTCCGGCCCGTACTCGTCGCGGTGCTCGCCCTCGGTGAGCGGCCCGCCGACCCGCGCCTCGACCGTCTGGATGAGCTGGATGTTGCGTCGGTCTGCTTCGGTGAGGCGCGCCTCGGTGTAGGCCGGATCGGCGGTGTACCAGGGCATGTTCTCGAAGTACATCCGGAGGATGTCCGACGTGAACGGGCGCCCGTGGCGGGCATACACGAGGTTTCGGAGGAGGCGCAGGTCCCGCCGGGACATCTCCGCGAGGTCGGCCTCGGCCAGCGGGCGGTCCAGCAGGCGCGGGTCGTCGATGGGGGTGCGGACGTCCTCGTCGAGCCAGTGGCCGGACTCGACGAGCCCTTCGACCTCCTCGTAAGACCAGGCGTCCTCGCCAAGCCGCCGGGCCAGCAAAAGCAGCTCGATCGCGTCGGCGTCCGTGGAGGTGCCCGCCCGCGCCCGTGCGAGCACGGCGTCACGGCGGGACACGAGCTCGGCGCGGGAGAGGCCATTCTCGACCTGCACGATGCGCTTCGCGTTGTCGCGGTCCACGGGAGAGAGGTGCGAGAGGTCCGCGCGAAGGGCGGGGGTGTACCAGGGTTGGCCGCGAAAGTGCTCGCGCAGCCACGTCTTCACGAAGGGCTGCCCGGCCCGCGCATAGATGGTGTTGCGCCAGAGCGTGAGCTCGCGGAGGGACAAGCCACGCAGCGCTGCGGGATCGAGCGGCTGCGCCGAGTAGAACGGGATGTCCACGGCGGGAAGCGGAGCGGCGGCGGGCCCGGGCGAAGACGCGGCGGCG
>JBEIVK010000349.1:0-4661 GCA_040373935.1 Alphaproteobacteria bacterium | reverse complement strand
GGGCAGCCACCCCCTCGCCGGGACCTGGGTCAGCGAAGGGGCGGACCTCTCGGACCTCTTCCGCACGGCCTTCTTCGACTACAAGCGCATCGAGGCCACCTTCGAGGCCGGCGGGGACTACGCCGTGCGGGTCGAGCTGAACGACGGCCAGCGCGTCGACCTCGCCGGCACCTGGTCGGACGACCGGGGGTCGGACCCGGCCGCCATCACCCTGGAGCAGGTCTCGCCCGAGCCCTTCACCTCGGCGGGCATCTACGCCATCTCCGGGGACACCCTCACCTACGAGATCGCGACCATCGCGCCGGACATCGGCTGTGTGCCGCCGACGCCGGAGTCCGGCTTCGGCACCACCCAGTGTCCGAACCTCGCCGCGGGGGCCAACGTCCAGACCTACCGGCGGGATTGACCTGTGAGCGTCCTCGTCCCTGCGCTTTTCCTCGCGGCGGCCCGCGCCCAGGCCCCGGTCGAGGCGATGGTCGCGCCGGCCCGCCAGCCCGACGTGGAGCCCGCGCCCGCGCCGGCCCGCGCGGACGTCGTGGCGGTGGGCCTGCTGCAAGCCCGCGGCATCACCACGAACATCGTCACCACCAATCCCTTCCTCGACGGCCAGGTCATCGGCGCGCTGGGCGGCACCAACGGCGCCACGGTGCTGCCGCCCGCCGGCTTGGACCTCGACGGCGACGGCGCGCCGGACTCCGATCTCGTCGGCAGCCGCTACGTCGAGCAGCGGGGCTCGGTCTTCCTGGACTGGGCCCCCAAGGCGCTGGACCACCGGGTCGGCCTGCTGGCGGCCTTCGAGATCGACTACCTCTGGGGGGACCAGTCCTACGGCACCAACGGCAACACCGGCGGCGGGCTGGGCGGGGACCAGGTGAACCTGCAGACCCGCCGCCTCGCCGCCAGCCTGCGGCCGCGGGCCGGGGCCGGCCATGACGTGGAGGTCGTCGCGGGGCTCCAGTTCGTCGGGGATGGCGTCTACAACCCCACCCGCGCGCGCCCGGACGACCTCTTCCGCGCCGGGGCCGGGCTGGCGGTCATCGGCACCGAGGCGGCGGGGCTCGCCGTGTACGGCCGCCTGCACGACCGGCAAGGGGACCGCCTGCGCTACCGGGCGGGGGCCTTCTCGATGGTCGAGAACGGCGTCGGCATCCGCGATGACGCCGCGCTTTTCGTGGCCGACCTCGCGTGGGCCCCGGCTTGGCAGACGCTCGTCGGCCTGCACGCGTGGCACATCCTCGACGCCACCGATGGGCGCGCCGGCACCCTCGGGGTCGGGCCAGCCTCGGCGCTGTCCGGCCTGCAAGGCGGCCCGAAGCTCGACTTCCGCCCGGCGCCCGACGCGACGGCCCCCGACGTCCAGGCCGACATCACCTGGCTCGGGGTGGACGCCGGCTTCAACCACGCGCTGGCCGCGGGGCCCTTCGGCATCCGCGGCTTCGCGGGCGCGATGGTCGGCACCATCTACGTGCGCGACCAGGGCGACGTCGCCTTGCGCGGCTACCTCATCGACGTCGAGGCCCGGCACCGCTGGGCCCGGGGCAGCGGGAGCGTGCTGCGGGCCGAGGTGCTCACGACCGGCCGCGACGGCACCGGGCGGGACGCCTACACGGGCGTCATCACCGCGAACAGCTACGGCATCGTCGGCGCGGTGTGGGGCAGCCACGGCACGCTGCTGCTGTTCACGGACCCGCTCGTCGTCAACCGCAGCACCCCGCTGGTGCCCGATGTGGCGAACGGCGGGCGCGGGCTGCGGGCCGCGACGGCGGGCGCCGGTTGGGACATCATCCCCGAGAAGCTCACCCTGCAAGCCAACGCCGCGCACGCGCGCGACGGCTACGACGCCCCCATCGGCAGCGAGCTGAACGCGCGCCTGCTCGGCCACCCGTTCTTCGGCACCACCGTCGGGCTCGGCGCCGCCACCGTCCGCGGCACGGCCTTCGACACCGCGCCCTGGATGGCGATGGTTCACCTCGAATCCCTCCTTTTCTGACCCCGGCCTGCCCATGCCCATGGCCCCGCCCACCGCCACCTGGCTCCTCGCCGCCGCCGCCTGCGTCCCGCGGTACAGCCACCTGCCGGCCCTGGAGCCCGCGGCGCTGCGCACGCCGGGCGCCCTCCAGACCACCACCCTCGACGGCGTGGACGTCGCGTGGATCGACACCGGGCCGCCCGTCGACGACCGCGGGCAGCCGCCGCTGGTGCTCATTCACGGGCTGTCGAGCCACATGGGCTACTGGGAATACCAGGTCCCCGTGCTGGCTCGCACCCACCGGGTTCTCGCCGTGGACCTGCCCGGCTACGGCGCCTCCGGCCGCCCGGACGCCCCCTACACGCCGCCCTGGTACGCCGACCTCCTCGCCGATTGGATGGAGACGGTGGGCCTGTCCCGTGCCATCCTGGTCGGGCACAGCATGGGCGGGCAGATCTCGCTCACGCTGGCGCTGCGCCACCCCGACAAGGTCGACCGCCTCGTGCTCGCTGCCCCCGCCGGCTTGGAGACCTTCGCCCCCGGGCCCGCCCGCTGGATGAAGGACCACTGGCACGAGGGCCGCGCCATGGAGGCCCGCGAAGACGAGCTGCGCGCGACCTTCAGCACGCTCGTCTTCAACCGCATGGACGAGGGGGCCGAGGCCCTGCTCGCCGAGCGGGTGCGCCTGGGCCGCCACCCGTCCTTCCGCGGCACCAGCGTCGCCGTGGCGCGCTCGGTCGCCGGGATGCTGGACCACCCGGTGTACGCGCGCCTGGGGGAGATCGCCGTCCCCACGCTCATCGTCTTCGGCACGGACGACCGCATGATCCCCAACCCCGCCTTCACCGGCGGCAGCACGCGGGCCATCGCGCAGCGCGGGCAGCGGGCCATCCGCGGCGCCGAGCTGGTGATGCTCGACGGGGCGGGCCACACCGTGATGCACGACGACCCGGAGGGCTTCAACGGCGCCGTCCTGGACTTTCTCCGCCGCTCCCCCTCCGAGGTGACGCCGTGACCCTCCTCCTCGCCCTCGTCGCGGCCGCCGCGGCCTCCCCCTCGTTCAACCCCGAAGCCCCCCTCTCCGTCTGCACCGGCGAGCAGGCCGCCACGCACGACGGCACCATCCCGCTGTGGTCCGCCATCGAGCACCACCGGGACCCGGGGACGGGCCTGTTCACCCAAGAGGACTTCAACGCTGCGCTCTCCTGGCCCGAAAATGCCTCGTGGGCGCCGTGGATCGGGCGTTGCTTCGGGGACACCACGCCGCCGTCCTCGGACTTCCTGCTGCACCTCGGCCCGCGCGAAGACGTGACCTTCGGCACGCCCATCCTGTTCGTCCCGGGGGCCGGCGACAACGGCAGCCGCGGGTTCATCGCGATGGCGACGCGCATGGACCGCGTGGGCCGGCCGGTCTACGCCCTCACCTTCGCGCACCCGCACGGCGACGTGTTCCAACAAGCCGAGACCATCGCCAACGCCATCGCGCGCATCAAGGCGCGCACCGGCGCGGCCCAGGTGGACGTGGTGGCGCACAGCAAAGGCGGCATTCCGGCAGCCATCTACGCCTCGCACCACACGACGGCGGAGTGGGAGCGTGCCGACTACGTCAACTTCGGCACGCGGTACCGCGGCGACGTCCGGCGCCTCGTGCTCATCGCGACGCCCCTCGGCGGCGTCGACACCTCCTACCGCTGGCCCTCCGCCAACACCTACAGCCTGGACGCGGACGACGCGCTGGCGCCGGTCTCCTGGCAGACCCACTACCCGGCCGGCTCCGCGGTCTGGTGGACGAGCACCGACCTCGGCGCCCAGGACTTCCTGCCGGGCAACGGGGACCTCTTCCCCGGGCAGCGGCAGCTGGTGGCCCGCTGGGACGGCGTCTACGCCCTCCCGGGCTCGCGCACCGAGCTGGGCGTCTTCGCGCTGCAACAAGACTGGTACACGACCTACGAGGGCGGCACCGGCTTCTCCTCGTTCGGCGAGGGCATCGACGCCGCCATCGAGGCTGGCGACGCCGTGCTTCCCAGCCTCCGCGCGAACGGCGTGGACCCGGCGGTGGAACTGTTCTTGCTCGCCGGCACCAATCCCCTGCTGCACAACGGCGCGGAGTACCTCACGGACGGCGGCCTGGGCGTCGAAGGGCCCTTCGGCGTGTCGGAGGCCTTCGCGGCCGCCTGGGCCGACGTGAGCGACGAGGCGCTGGACACCTGGGCGGCCTTCGTGAGCGGGCTGGTCGGAGATGGGCTCATCGAGCAGGGCATCTCCGAGGACGAGCTGCGCGGGATGCTGCAGGGCAAGCTGGTTCTGGGTGAGGTCAGCGGCCCGTCCGACGGCGTGGTCTTCGTCGAGAGCGCCACCATGGGCGAGACCCTCACGGCGCGGGGCGCGGCAGTGCGCGACGTGGAGGTGGTGAACCTCGCGCACCTGGACCTCCTCTACGCGAGCGAGATCACCGGGCAGATCCTCCAAGACGCCGCGGCGGCAGACCCGGACGAGAGCGCGTGGCAGGGGCCGCTCGGCGAGCGCTACGCCGCAGCGAGCACGCTCGACTGGCTGCAGGCGGTGCTGGAGGACAGCGGCGGCAGCGACGGCGGCAGCGATGGCGGCAGCGATGGCGGGGACGACGGCGGGAATGGCGGCGGGGACGGCAACGCCGACGGCGGCGACACCGGCGGCCCGGACGGCGCGGACG
>JBEIVK010000949.1:0-1641 GCA_040373935.1 Alphaproteobacteria bacterium | reverse complement strand
TCGCCGGCGGCCGAGCCGTCGAGGCGAACGTCGGCGTCTGCCGCCGAGACGTTGCCGCTGAGCGGCCCGTAGAGCACGAAGACCGCGCCCGCCGCCGCCCCGGCCGGGGCGCCCCAGGCGCCGGCCACCAGATCCGCCACGCCGTCGCCGTTGACGTCGGCCCCGTCCACGCTGGCGCCGAGCCGCTCCAGCAGGGACTCGCCGTAGACGCGCAGCGGGGACGCGCCCAAGTCGACGATGCCGCGAGCGCCGCCGTCTGCGACGTAGATGGCACCGCGGTTTTGGAAGCCACCGTCCCCGTACCCGGTGGCGCCGATGAGGAGGTCTGGCGTGCCGTCGCCCGTGGCATCCGGGATGCCGCGAATGGCGCCGCCCGCGAGGTCGTAGGCGACCTCGCCGATGAGCCGCAGGTCTGCCGTGTAGGCGCCGGCCCCGGCGGTGTGCGGGCCGAGGAAGAGGTAGACCTCGCCGGCGTCGTTGCCGCCGGCCTTTGCGCGGTCCGCCGCGAGCAGCAAGTCGGCCACGCCGTCGCCGTCGATGTCGCCCGCGGGGGCCACCGCGCTGCCGAGGTTGGCGGCTTCTTGGCCCCCGGTGAAGACGAGCGCGGCGTCGGCGAGGGAGAGGGTGCCCGAGAACGGCCCGGGGACGAGGTAGACCGCGCCGGCGTCGGCGCCGAAGGCGTCGCGCTTGGGGGCGCCGACCGCGAGATCTCCCACGCCGTCCCCCGTGACATCGCCCACGAGGGCGACGGCGGTGCCAGCGCGCTCGCCGGCCTCGGCGCCAAGGAGGCGGGCCGCCGCGTCGAGGGACTGGGCCCCGGCGAGCACGCAGTCGGAGAGATCGGCGTCGCAGTCTTGGTCGATGCCGTCGTTGCAGACCTCGTCCGCGCCGGGAAAGGCGTCGGGAGCGGCGTCGTCGCAGTCGTCACCGAGCGCGGTGTAGCCGGGCGGCGGGGAGCACGCGAGCGCCGTGAGGGCGGGGTTGCCGTGGGCGTCGCCGTCGGCGTCGCGGAAGAAGGGCACGGCGTCGGTGGCGTCCTCGTCGACCGCGGCGTCGCAGTCGTTGTTGGCGCCGTCGCACACCTCCACGCCGCCGGGAAAGGACGTGGCGTCCTCGTCGTCGCAGTCTTCGTCCGAGAGGAAGCCGTCGCCGTCGGCGTCCACCGGGCCGGTGGGCCCGGTGTCGTAGAAGGTGACGGTGGTCTTGGTGACCTTGCAGGCGCCGCTGGGCGCGACGGCGCCGGCGAGGCACACCACAGCGAGCGGACTCCAGCGCATGCAGCCTCCGTCCGGCATCCTATCGCGGGCGGCGCGATGCCGCGCGCGGCTCACACACCGCGCTCGACCCAGTCGAGGATGCGGCGCAAGTCTGACCAGCGGTGGCGCTCGCGCGGGCTGCCGAGCACCGTGACGGCCACGCGCCGGCCACCGTCGAGCCGGAACACCCCGGTGAAACAGTACCGGGCGGTGTCCGTGTAGCCGGTCTTGGCGGCGAGGACCTCGGTGTGCGCGCGGCCGACGAGGCGGTTGGTGGTGAAGAAGCGGCGGGTGGTGCCCCGGCTGATGTCCTGGAAGTCCCAGAACTCGGCGCTGGCCGCCGGTGCGACGAGCGGGTGGAGGCTCGCCGCGATGGCGGCGCGCG
>JBEIVK010000053.1:0-12526 GCA_040373935.1 Alphaproteobacteria bacterium | reverse complement strand
GCTGCGCGGCGCGCCGGGCGACGCGCGGCTTGGCGTGGAGGTGGACGCCACCTGGGCGCCGGCGATGTACGCAGAGGCGCCGGCGAGCGGCCGCCCGCCGCCGGTGATGGGGCACGCCGGGCTGCGGGTGCGCGCCCAGCAGGCCGGGCCGCTGCAGGCCTACGGGCTCCTCGGCGCCGGCGTGTCGCCGGGCCGGGTGCTGCTCGGAGATGCCCTTGGGAACGCCGTGGTGGGCGAGCGTCTGCTGCCTGCGGGGCGCTTCGGCGTGGGCTTGGCCGTCGAGGCGGGGCGCTTCGGCGCCGATGTCGCCGTGCAGGAGGCAGTGGCGCCCTGGCCCGTGGCCACCACCGCCGTCGCAGACCTCACCCTCGGCGTCACGGGGCCGCTCGGTGCGTGGCTCGGCGGCCAATGGAGCCAGCGGCGCGGCACCTACGAGGTGGGCGACAGCCGGCTCTCCCCACGCGAGGAGGCGCTGTTCATCGGCGCTGGGCTCGTGCTCGAAGCGCGCTGAGGCGCGCCCCGCTCAGAGCGCCGTCCAGGACACCCCCGGGACGCCGGAGCCCGCCGGCGGGGGGTTGGCCCCGACCATGTAGAGCACGCGCCGGTTGCGCGCCTCATCCACACCGTCGCCCGTCGACACCGCGAGGAGGCTCTCGCCAAAGCCGTGGTAGTAGATGGGTTTGTCGTAGCCGTTCGCCCGGAGCCAGCGGGCGATGCTGCGCGCGCGACGCTGGGAGAGGTCCCGGTTGTGGGCAGAGTCGCCGACGGTGTCGGTGCAGCCAGCGATGTAGAGCTTCACCGGCACGATGGACCCGTACTTGTCGAGGACATCGTTGAGCTGCTCCAGGGTGTGCTGGAGCTTCGGCGCCTCGGAGCCGGGGATGACGTCGCTGTTGCTGTCGAACAGCACGTCCTCGTGGGGGATGTCGAGGAACCACGGCGAGTAGGTGAAGCCCGCGAAGGCGTTCGGCGTGTGCAGCGTGACGTCGAGCAGCACCACCTCGCCGGGATCGCCCACCCAGGGCACCTGAATCTCGCCGGGCCCGGCACCCAGGGGAATCTCCCGCTGGTCGAGGATGGCCTTGCGGGCGCCGTAGGCCGTGATCTCCGCCCGCTCGACCTTCTCGCTCACCCGCACCTTGAGCGTGCGCTCCTTCACGTCCGCTGAGGCGCGCGACAAGTCGACCTTGAGCGCCCCCGCGTAGGAGTACTCCATCGGCAGGGTGTACTCGGCGACGAAGCCATCCGTGAACTCGGCGCGCACGAAGGCCTCGGCGCTGGTGACCTTCGGGTCCCGCGCGAAGGAGAGGCGCACCACCTTGCCGCCCGGCAGGTTGGACTTGTCGAAGGTGTACGTCTTGCCGCCGGCGACAATCTCGACGTGCAGCGCCTTCACGGTGCGGTTGGGCGTCACGAGCAGGGCCGGCGCCTCACCCGGGCCCGGCGCGGTGACGAAGCCGAAGTCGATGTCGTCCGCGACGACCTGCGGAGAAAACCCAAGGCCGAGGCCAATCGCCAGGGCGAGCGCCCGGACTGCACGCGTCGTCTTCTTCATGCCCACCTCCGCCTGAGCGACCCGCGGGGGGCGGCGCCCGTTCCGCGCCCGGAGTATCCTGCCACCGGAGGGTTTCCATGCGCATGCGCCACTTCCTGCCCTGCGTGATCACGCTCGTCGCCTGTGCGGGCGATGTCGATGCGCCGGCCGCGCCGGCGGCGGGCCCGGCGAGCGCAGATGCGCCGTCCGGCGCGGCGGGCGAAGCGGCCCACACCGCCACCGGTCCGCTCCCGGATCTCACCAAGGGCCTGCTCGCGGGCGCCTGCGAAAACGGCCCCGGCCGCGAGGGCGCAGACAGCCACTTCGTCGGCTCCATGCAGATCAACGGCAGCACGGTGACCGGCAAGGAGGCTTGGATCCTCGGGGCCAACGCGCTGTGGAAGGCCCGCGGCGGCAAGGACTGCAAGATCGAGTGGCGCCTGTCGGGCGCGAAGGTGGGCGTCGGCGCCTGCGCGGACTGCGACTACGGGATCATGGCGAGCGCCACCCCGGACATCACGGGCTCGGACTGCCCCGAAGAGCTTGTGAAAAGAGAGGCGAAGCCCATGGACCTCCGCTACGATGTGAAGGCCCTCCCCGATGGCACCGCCTTCGTCTTCTTCTCGAAGTCCGGCATGCGGCTCGCCCAGGGGTACCACAACGCCACGGGCCTCACCTACGCCACCCAACACCAGTGCAAGTGGTTCTGACGATGCGTCTCCTCCCCTCGCGCCTCTCCCTTTCGGTCCTCCTGGTCGCGTCGGCCGCGTGCAGCGCCGACTTCAAGTCGGGGGACGACAGCGGCGCCAGCGATGGCGGCGGCAACGGCTCGGATGGCGGCGCCGACGGCGACGCCGGCCTCGACGGCGGCGACACCGTGGTCCCGGAGGACGGCATCCCGTCCTGGGCGCAAGAGCTGGATGCCTCGGGCTGCGATGGCTACGAGGGCACGCCGGTCGCGGGCGCGGTGTCCTACTACCGCGGCGCCTACGAGCCGCGGGGCGGCGGGGAGTGGCGGGGGGTGGAGCAGTGGGTGCTGCTCGCCAACGACACCTGGCAGTCCCTCGGCGAAGAGAGCTGCGTCGTCACCTGGAACGCCGTGGCCACCGAGTCGTCACCGGGGGCCTGCGGGGTCTGCGACTTCGGGCTCTCCGTGTCGGCCACCGTGGACGAGGGGGCGACCACCTGCCCCGAGGGGCTGTGGGCCTCCGCCTCCGAGCGCAATTGGTCGGAAGACTACGCCATCTTCGATGACAGCGGCGATCTGACGTGGTTCTTCGCCGGCTCCGGCAACCCGTTTGGAGAGGGCGGCCGGGACGGCGAATCCCTCGTCTACCTCACGGAGAAGGCGTGCAAGTGGTTCTGAGCGGCGGGGTGCGCGCCTAAGGCCCCGCCGGCGAGCGGCGGGGGAGGCGTTGCGGAGGGGGCGCAGCCCCCTCTGCCCCCCGAGCCGCACGCACGCGCGGGCGAGCGCGCCCCGGCCACGGCGCGAGGCCGAGGCTCAGAGCTTGTCGGTGACGTCGATGATGTGGAGCTGCCGCCAGTCGGACTGGTTGTTGGGCAGCGCCGTGAAGGCCATCCACAGGCGGCCGCCAGCCTGCACGAGCGCGGGCTCGCCGCACGCACGAAGGCCGGTTTCAATCTGGACCGTCTTGGAGCCGTCGAGACGGGTGAACATCACCGCGTCGGCCTTCTCCGGGTCGGTGGTGCCGTAGGCGACCCACTGGCCGTCCGGGGTGATGGCGGGGACGGCGCGCAGCGGGAGGCGGATGTCCTTGGCGACCGTGCGCTTTTCGCCGGCGCCGCCGGAGAGAACGATGTCCCACTTGTCCGTGCCGCGCTCGTTGCTGAAGAAGACGACCTGCTCGCCCACCCAGGCAGCGCGGGACTGGTCGCCGTTGCCGCCGACCCGCGGGCTCGACTGCGCGCCCTCGAGGGTGTACAAGTCTTCGCCGCCCTGGTTTTTCCGCGAATAGGCGATGCGCGTGCCGCCCGCGTTGTAGCGGGGCGCCATCTCGGAGAACTCAGAGCTGATGGCCCGGCTCACCTGGTTGGTGCCGCGGTCCCAGATGTAGAGGTCGCCCTTGCCGGTGGCGTCGCTGACGAAGGCCAGCAGCTTGCCGTCCGGGGAGATGGCGGGCCAGGACAAGTCCCCGCCCGCCTGCTGTGCGCTGAGCAGCTCGGCTGCCGTCGCGCCGCCCGGCTGCCAGTAGTAGAGCCGCTGGGCGCCGCCCGCGTTGCTGCCCTCGAAGACGACCATGCCCTTCGGGTGCCAGGTGGGCGCCGCCGCGATGGAGCCGCCGCTCGCGAAGTTGGAGCTGGTGCCCGGCACGTTGACCTTCGTGGGCGCGCCGGAGGGCGTGCCCCCGGCGACCTTGACGGCGTACAGGCTGACGCTGCCCTCGTAGGGATTGAGCTCGAAGGCCAACCATTGGCCGTCGGGCGACCAGGACGGGTTGAAGGCGTGGCCCTTGGCGGCGACGCTGACCTCGGCCGCGAAGGCCGGGGCGCTGAGCGCAGCGAGGAGCAGGGCGGCGGCAGGACGGAGCGCGTGGAGCATTCCGGCGTTCCTCAGATGGACGGGGCGATGGTGAAGGCGAGCTGGGCCCAGGGGTACAGCCGGGTGAGGTCCGACTGGGCGCCGCCCGCGAGGCTGATGCCGCCGCGGGTGCGCTTCATGCCGGGCATGTCGAAGAGGTTGAGGGTGAGCTGGGCGGTGCCGCCGCCCGTGAGGACGCGGCCGGAGACCGGGAGGGTGGAGGCAGCGCCGGCGGGGACGGCCACGCCGGGGGCGCAGCCGCCCTCGCACGAGAGGCCGGTGGCCTGGGCCCAGCCGCCGGCCCACGAAGGACCCACGGCGAGGCCAAAATCATCCTTCCAGAGTGTGAGCGCGCCCCATGCGTAGACGAGGTTGAGGCGGTTTTTGGCCTCGCCGACCGCGGGGGCGGAGAGGAGGTCGGCGCCCCCGACCGAAGCGTCGGCGCCACCGCCCGCGAGCAGCCCGTGGTAGCCCACCTCCGCGAGGAAGCCGAGGGGCTTCTTGAGCTGGACCTCGTACCCGATGCCACCGCGCAGGCCGACCCCCGAGAAGCCGGCCGCCTGCACCGCATCGGCGCCGGTGGCGGGATCTCCGGCGAGCGTGAACTGCGGACCGATGGCGAGGTGGAGGCCATCGCGGCGACCCGTGGGGACGCGGGCGCGGCGCGACACGCCCTCGGGCACGAGGACGACCTCGACCCGCGCGCCGCCCTGCGCGACGTCAAAAGCCTTGCCGCCCACGGTGTACTGGCCGAACGGAAGCAGGCCGTCGTAGAGGCCGGTGGCGTCGAACACGGCCTGGGCGGCCCCGATGGCGGCGCGCTGGTCTGGGGCGAAGGGCATCTCAGCCGGGACGATGGAGGTGTCGCCCTCCCAGCGGTCGTCCCGCGCGATGCGCACCTCGCCGAAGCTGGCGAGGATCTCCGCGATCCAGCCCTTCACTTCGTCGGCCGGGCGGATGGCCTCGGCGCGCCGCAACCGCTTGTAGACCTGGGTGATCTGCCCCTGGTCCCGGGCGGCCTGGGCGCCGAGGAGGTGATCATCGAAGGTGAGCTTGACGCCTTTCTTTTCGAGCTCTTCGAGCTTGAGGTAGGCCGCCTCCACGCCGCGCCACGCGTTGCGGGAGCCCAGGCGGCGCATCTCTTCGGAGAGGCGCGTGTGCTCGGCGTCTTCGGCGGGGCCGGCCCAGGCCGGAGCGGGGGCGACCCACAGCGCCACAAGAGCGGCAGCGAGCAGCAAGCGCGGGAGGGCGGACATGGGCGCTCCTTGATGCATCAAAGGGTATCCGAGGCGGGGCCGGCGTGGCGAGGGGAGCCCGCGGAATCCGCGGCGGAAGCAGGTGCGAGCGCAGCCTCGGCGAAACAGGCGACCCGCTGGGCGGAGCCCGGCACCGGCGTGAGGGCGGGGACGGATCGCGCGCAGCGGCCATCGGGGACGCTGGCGGCGAGCGGGCAATCGAGGCGGAACGGACAGCCCTCGGCGGACAGCGGGTGGGCCGGCAGCGGGCCCGACCAGGGGTCGAACAGGATGCGCGCATACGGGTGGCGCGGGGTGTCCGCGCGGGGGTCCAGCTCTTCGATGACGCGCCCGGCGAGCATCACATAGACGCGGCGGCACCAGTCCCGGGCCTCCGACATGTCGTGGGTGACGAGGATGCACGCCGCGCCGGCGGGGAGGTTCCCCACGAGGGCTTCGAGGACCGCGCCGCGGCGGTCCGCGTCCAGGCCGGAGGTGGGCTCGTCTGCGACGACGAGCCGCGGCTCCAGGGCAAGCACGCGGGCCAGCGTGACCCGGCGCTGCTCGCCGCCGGACATCTCGCGTGGGAGCGCGTGCAACCGGGCGCCGAGGCCAAGGCGGCCCAGGATGTCTCGTGCGCGCGCCGCGGCGTCGGCGGCGGAGAGGCCGCCCAGGGTGCGAAGCGTCTCCTCCACCGTCTCCAGCGCGGTTTGTTGAGGGTCCAGCGCGGCCATGGCGTCCTGCGGGACGTACTGGTAGCGCGGGCGCCGCGGGCGCCGCCCCGACTCGGGCAGGCCGTCCCAGCGCTCGCCCTCGAGCAGCACCTCGCCGCCCGTGGGCTCTTCGAGGCCGAGGACGATGCGGGAAACGGTGGTTTTGCCGGAGCCCGACTGGCCGACCAGCGCGACGACCTCCCCGGGGGCCACGGCGAAGTCAACGCCCTGCACGGCGCCCACGCTGCGCCGCGGGCTCCACGGGAAGGGCCCGGCCTGCTCGAAGAGCTTCTCCAAGCGGCGGACCTCGACGACAGGCGGGCTCACAGCTCCTCCGGGGCGCCGGCCGGCGGGCGCAAGCGAACGACCGCCCCGGCGATGCGAGACACGGTGTCGTGGTGGTGCGAGATGAGCAGGAGCCCGGCGCCGTGGCTCTGGACGACCTCGACGAGCAGCTCGGTGACCGCGCGGCGAAGGACGGGGTCCAGGCCCGTCTCCGGCTCGTCGGCGATGACGAGGCGCGGCGCAGGCGCGACCGCGATGGCGAGGGCGGCGCGCTGGCACTGCCCGCCGGAGAGCTCGCCCGGCAGGGCGGCGGCGGCCCGTGGGTCCAAGCCCACGGCGCGCAGCAAGCGGGTGACCTCGGCGCCGAGGCTGGCCGGCGGGGACGCGCGGCGCCCGACCGCGAGGGCGACCTGCTGACCGACCGTCCGCCCCGGGTTGAGCGCGCTGGACGCTGCTTGCGGCGAGTAGCTGAGGTAGGCGCCGCGCAGCGCACGGGTGGCCTCCAGCAGCCGCGCCTGGGCCCGGGGGCCACCGCCCCGCACGCCGTCATACCAGTCTTTTGAGGGGTCCAAGGCGGGATACCGAAGGGAGCCCCGCTCCAGCCCGGGCGCGACGTCCAGCACGCCCATCAGCGCCCGCGCCGTGAGGGACTTGCCGGAGCCGCTGGGACCGACGAGGGCGGTGACCCGCCCAGGCTCCACGACGACCTCGACCCCCTCGACCAGCAGGCGGCCCGGCGCGCGGATGGTGAGGTCTTGCAGGACGACGAGGGGCGCGCTCATCGGGCCCTCGCGGCGTGGCTGACGGCGAGAGAGGCGCCGGTGACGAGCGCGATGAGGCCCAGGCCCAGCGCGAGCGCGTGCCCGGACTCCATGTCGATGACGAGCCACGTGTAGCCCTGGCTCAAAAGCCCGGCCCAGCTCATCACGCTGTCGGCGTGGGTGAGGGACGGGCGGTCTCCCGCGAGCGCGAGGTAGGACAGGGCCAGCTCCAGAAAGACGACCTGCATGCTGACCTCGGCGGCCTGCCGCACCACCACTGGGCGGAGGTTGTAGCCGACGATGTGCAGCAAGAAGATGCGGGCCGCGGAGTAGCCGTGGGCGCGCAGGGCCTCGACAAACCGAGAGCCGCCGAGGCGCTCCGCGACCGCCGCCGCCTCGTCCATCGCGCCGGGGGCGGCGAGGAGGGCCCAGGTGACCGCGAGCGGGTAGAGGCTGCGACTGTCGGCCGGCACGATGAGGGCGACGACGAGCACGACCACCATGCGCGGCAGCGCGCCCACGACCTCGCCCATGCCCTGGACCCACCCGTCCAGGCGGGCCGCCCCCGTGGCGCGCACGACGCCTCCAAACACAGCCAGCAGCGCCACGACGAAGCCCGCGAGCAAGGCCGGCCACGCGAGGATCGAGGCCCCTTGCGTCGCGTACACCCACAGCGAGCGCCCGCGGTCGTCCGCGCCGAAGGGAGGCATCTCGCCCGGGCCCTGCCAGGCGCGAGACGGGTCAGGGTCCGGCAGGAACTCGGGCGCGAAGGCCGCGAAGACAAGCAGCGCCCCGAAGCCGGCCGCCGCAAGCAGGCCGCTCGGCCAGCGGGAAAAGCGACGACCCGCCCCGCTCATTCGGCCCCCACCGCCGGCGCGCGCCGGACATGGAGCGCGACCAGGACCTCGGCCACGGCCTGCACGACCAGCAGCGCCGCGCTCAGCACCGCGAAGGCGGTCGCCGCAGCGAGGACCACGCCGAAGTCCTGCCAGATGGTGCCGCCCCAGAGAAGGTCTCCCAAGCCGTTGATCTCGAGCAGCGCCTCGACGATGACGGCGCCGGACAACAGATGCAAGACCCGCGCGCGCAGCTGCCCCACCAGGGCCGGCGCGACGTTGGGAAGCGTATTGGACAGGACGGTCTCACCGCGGAGCACGGCGATGCCCACGTAGCGCTGGCGAGCCTCCGCGGAGAAGAGCCCTCGGGTGCCCGTGACCGCTCCGGCGAGCGCGCCGTCCGAGAAGGCCAGCACGAGCGCCCCGCCGACGAGCCGCGCCCAGCGGGCGGAGCCGTCGAAGGCGCCGGCGCCGAACTCCAGCTGCACGAGCGCCGCCGCGGCGAGGCCGAGCACGATGCTCGGCATCAGCCCGAGCACGTGGAAGAGGGGGTCCGCCTTCGCGGGGAGCCGCCCGGTGACGGCCCCGACCACGCCAAGCCCGACCGGGACGCCCGCCAAGGCCAGCAGGACGAGCGTCGTTGGCACGGCCTCGGCGAGCAGCTCACCGACTTCGACCCCCTGAAGCATGCGCCAGGACCGGCCGAAGTCCCCGTGCAGCGCGCCCGCCGCCCAGTGGCGGAAAAAGCCCATCGGGCCATCGTCGAGATGCCATCGCTCGGCCAGCCCAGCGCTCCCGCCGCAGGTCTCGGGCGGGCAGATGATGCTCGCGGGATCGCCCGGCAGCGCCCAGATCAACAGCGTGAGAATGGCCGGCACCGCCACCGGGAGCAGCAGCGCAGCGACCAATCGCACGAGGGGCCGGATCCACCAGCGCGTCACAGGAGAGTCCCGTCGACCGTCGGGCTACTTGTCGTAGCGCCAGCCGTCGATCTCGGTGAAGTAGTGGTAGGGCGCGATGATGTTGTTGCGAACGCCCGTGCGCCAGGCCGACTTGGTGTCGAGCTTCCACAGGAACAGGTACGGCAGGTCGTCGGCCAGGGTGGCGTGCAGGCGGTGGTAGGCGTCCTGGGCGGCGGTGTCCGTGCGGGCGCGGTCGTACTCCTGGAGCACGGTGTCCACGGACGGGTTGGCGTAGTTGAAGATGTTGACCTTGCCGTTCTTGCCGCCGCGGCTGTGGAACTGGTCGTTCACGTCCTCGACGAGCCCGAAGGACCACTTGCCGACGAGGAGGTCGTAGTCGCCCGCCTGGCCGGTGAGGATCTGGCGGTTCCACTCGTCCTCGGAGATCTTGTTCTCGACCCGCTTGAAGCCGCCTTCCCCGAGCTGGTTGCCGATGAGGGAGAGGAGGTCCGGCGCTTCGGTGTTGAGGGGCGCGAGCATGCCGATCTTCAGGTTGATCGACTGCCCCTTCCACGTCCAGGAGCCGCCCTGCTTGGCGAGCCCGGCGTCCGTGAGGAGCTTGTCGGACCGACCGCGGTCCGACCGCTCCACCACCGGGATGGCGCGGTTGTAGTACGCGCTGCTCTGGACGAAGGGCCCGGAGATGAACTCACACGGGCTGTTCTGCTCGCCAGGCTTGACGCCGATGGCCAGCTCGCGCAGCTTGCTGCGGTCCAGCATCAGGTTGAGGGCCTGACGCACGCGCTTGTCGGCGAGGAACCCCTTGTTCGTGTTGACCGCGATGAACCACCAGGAGCGGAGGTCGTAGCTCTTGAGCGCGACCTCGTCGGAGGCGCTGACATCCGGACGGAGCGTGGGCGGAACGGCGATGATGCCCTGCACACCGTTGTTGATGATGGTCTTCACCTGGATGAGCGGATCGTTGCCCTCCGAGAGCTGGAGCTGCGCGATGCCCGGCTGGTGATGCACATTCGCAAACGCGTCGAACACCACGCCCCGCCGGCCGCGGCTGCCCTTGAAGGGGCCGGAGCCCACGGGATGCGCGGAGAAGTCGAGGTCCGGCGTGATGGCGGTGCTCTGGAAGGCCCCCTCGGGGAGGATGGCGAAGCCGAGGCGCTCCCGCGGGTTGTGAAAGACCCGGGTGAACCGGATCAACGCCGAGTTGCCGCCCTGGACCTCGCAGCCTTCGAGCACCCCGCGGTAGCCCTCCGCGATGGGGGACGGGGTCCCCTTGTCGAGCATCGCGCGAACGGTGAAGCAGAGGTCCTTCGCGGACATCGACTTGCCGTCGTGCCACTTGAGGCCGCTCTTGAGCGTGACCTTGATGGCCTTGCCACCCTCGGCCAGCTCCCACTTCTCGACGATGCGGGTCTTCAGCTCGTTGGTGACGGCGTCGTGGAACCACAGACGGTCAAAGACCAGCTCCTGCGAGCGGTAATCGGACATCGTGGCGGCGAACAACGGGTTGAGCGTCGTGGGGAGGCTCACCTCGTGGTACGCGAGGGTGGCACCCGTTCCCGCCAGGGCCAAAGCCGTGACACCGGCAGAACGAAGGGCATTGCGAAGGGCCATGCGGAGACTCCGGGGCGGGCCGTCAGTGGACGGCCGTGGCGGGGGCAGCGGTGCGGGCGAGGCGGATCTGGAGGGCGTCCAGGGGAGGACGCGCCGCCTCGACCGCAGGGAAAGACGAGAGGAGACCGTGCAGGAGCTCCTGCGCGCGCAAGGGGTTGCGGTTGCCCGCATCCCATGCCGCGAGGGAGATCAAGAAGACCGGGTCGGCGGCCGTGCCGATGCTGCGGTCCAGGGCGTTGATGCGGAGGATTCCGGCGTCACGCTCTTCGCCGGCGGCCGAAGCGACGACGGCCCCCGCCCGCAGCACGCCCACGCGGGCGATGTCGGCAAACGGGCGGTGGAAGCCCTGCTCCCCTCGCCCACCACCGGCCATCGCCTCCTCCAACGCCGTGCCCAGCGCGAAGGACTGGTCGATGACCTTGTCGGGGACGAGCTTGCCGTCCACGACCGCCGGCGCGAGGGCGGCCGCGAGCGGCGAGCGCCCGGACCATGCGGCGAGGGCGGCCACGCCCTGTTGGCGCGCAGCGGCCAGGAACGGCACGTCCGCCGGCGCGAGCAGACCGGACGCGAACAGCCAGGCCACGTCGACGGGGGGCGCCTCGGCGGGGACCGCGAGCGCCACGGCCGGGCCGAGCCGGTAGGGCGCGAGGAGGAGATCCACCAGAGGGGCTTCCTCGGCCGGCACCACCGCGCGGGCCGCGGCCTCGTGCCACCGCGCAAGCAGCAGAAGAGCGGCCGGATCGGCGGCCGAGATGGCGCCGCCGTCGGCGCCGAGCGGGAGGCTGTGGTGGGGGAGCGGCGCGGAGACGGGCCGCGTACCAGGGGCGACGGCCCCGGGCGCGCCGATGAGACGCGCGGCGGACGGGTCGTCCAGCGGCGCGGGACAACCCGGCGCGGACGCCCATGCAGACCACACGGCGCGCCCCTCGGCGCCCGTCGCGACCGACTGCGCACCGGGGGTGCCCAGCGCGGCGGCCGCCGCCGCACAGTCGCCCAGGACGGCCTGCGCGACACCAACCAGGTAGTCGACGGACGGCGGGTCTTCCGGTTGGCGGTCCGTGCCATAGACGTGACGGGTCGCGTTCGCGGCGAGGCGCGCAGCCTCCAAGTAGAAGGCCGCGTGCTCGACGTGAAGACGAGCGAGGCCGCGCCCGTCGCCGCGGTCGGCGGCGAAGGCCTCCATCGCCACGCCGTACTCCCGCTGGAACACCGCCACCCACCCGGCGTTGTTTTCGAAAGGCGCGCGCGCCGCGTCGTCCGCGAGGCGGACAGGCCACGCGGCAGCGAGCACCGCCGCGTCGAGGCCCGCCGGAGCGGCCGCAGCCACGTCCGCCGAGGGGCCCGGGGGATCGTCCCCGGAGCAGCCCAACACGAGCGCAAGGGAGAGAACGCGGATCATCCCTCGCAGAACTCCTTGTTGCCAGCGGCGGACACGCAGAGCGCGAGCGGCTCTTTGGTCTCCTGCTGGGACGCGCGGGCGTAGTCCAGCCACTCCCGCGAGTAGTCCTTGGCGACGCCGCGGGCGCGTGCAGCCGCCTGCTCGTTCTCGTCGTTGCGCTCTTCCACGAACTTGGCCTCAGCCGCCTGCCAGATCTTGTTGGCGCCCTGTGCCCGCAGCTTGTAGAGCCCGAACACATTCTTTTTGTAAGTCGCGCCCGTCCAAGCCTGCTTGTTCTCGAGCGCGTAGTCCGCCCAGCGGATGACCTGACGCGCCCGCCCCGCGCCACCCCGAGACAGGTGGATGGCGTACTTCAGGCACATGTTCGGGTCCGAGCGGTCGATCTGCTCGAGATGCCGCTCCATCAGGCGCTCCCAATCGCCCTTGTCTCCACGGCCCTCGGCGTCGAAGATGAGGACCACGCTGATCTTCTTCTTTTCGGTCTGGGAGGAGGCGGACGCCAGCCGGCCCTCGAGGCACTTCCGGCGCTCCGCGCCAAGCTGGCCCATCATCGCGGGCGCCTCGAGATTGACGAGGTCGTCGCAGGAGTTGTCGGCGGGCGCCGGAGGGCGGGCCGGCGCTGCGGGCGGAGGCGGAGGCGGCGCGGCCGCGACGGCCACCGGAGCGGGCGGGGGCGCGGCGGGAGCGGGG
>JBEIVK010000980.1:0-1589 GCA_040373935.1 Alphaproteobacteria bacterium | reverse complement strand
CGGGGCCGCGTCCGGCGCGGGCGCCGGCGCGGGGGGAAGGTCCTCGGGCGGCGCCTCGGGCGGGCGCTGCACCTCGGGCCCGGCCGTGGCGCCGCCCCCGGTGCGCTCCATCGGGCCTTCGTTGCCCGACGGCATGTAGAAGGACTTGACGCCGCGCTCGAACTCGGGGCGCACCGCGCGCTCCTCTGCGCCGTCGTCTGCGCCGTCCAGCTCCTTTTTGAGGAGGCGCGCGATGAGCTCCGGGCTCGGCTCGGCGACCGAGGTGGCCGCGCGCTGGGCCGCATCGGGGAAGAGCGCCTCCACCACGAGGCGGGCCTGGCCGACGCCCACCACGAGCATGAGCATGAACACGGCGAGGGCGAGGTCTGCCGCGGGCTCGGTGGGGCGGCGGGAGGCGTCGGCGCGGGGGATGAGGTCCACGTCGACCGAGACATCGCCTTGGGCCCAGTGCAGGACGTCGCCCGGCGCGAGCGGGCCGCTGGGCAGGCCCTCCGGGGCGCCGGCGATCTCCACGCGATCCGGCGCGCGCCACGTGGCCCGGCCCAGACCGCCGTCGGCCGGGGTGGGGACGGCCTCGTCTGCCGCGGCGCCGATGTCGACCGGGCCGGCCCCCGGCCAATGGACCGCCTGGGCGAGGGTGACGCCGTGAAGGCGCACCGTGACCCGGAGGCCGTGCGGCGGTGGTCGGGAGGGCATGACGGTGGGACACTCCGCGGGCGGGACCGGTTCCCCTCGGAGTGTACCCGCGCAGAAAGCCGCGCGCGACCGCCCGCACGGTGGGGGCAGCCGGGGTAGAGGGAGGCCATGCCGAGCGCCGCCGTCCTGATCATCGGCAACGAAGTGTTGAGCGGGAAGGTCGTGGACGAAAACACGCCCTTCCTGGCGCGCCGCTGCCGCGAGCTGGGCGTCGACCTGCGGCGCGTCCATGTGGTGCCGGACGACGGGCCGGCCATCGCGGAGGCCGTGCGCGCGCTGCTGCCCCTCGTGGACTGGGTCTTCTCGGCGGGCGGGGTGGGTCCCACCCACGACGACGTGACGATGGAGGGCGTGGCGGCCGGCCTCGGCGTGGCCGTGGTCGAGGACGCCCGGCTGGCGGGCATCCTGCGCGAGCGGTTGGGCGCGCGCTTCACGCCGGCGGCCCTGCGCATGGCGGAGGTGCCCGCCGGGTCCGTGCTCTGGTGGGATGCCGACATGGCGTTCCCGCAAGTGGTGGCGGGGCGCGTGGTGGTCTTTCCCGGCGTTCCGAGCCTGCTCCGCCGCAAGTTCGACGCCGTCTGCCACCGCTTCGCTGGCGTGCCGGTGCGCACCGCGCGGCTGCGCACCACCGCCGACGAGCACGCCATCGCCGACCGCCTGCGCGCAGCCCAGCTGGCGTGGCCGGCGGTGGACATCGGCTCCTACCCGCAGTTCGACACCCGCCCGTGGACGGTCACGCTCACGCTGGACAGCCGGGATCTCCCTGCCCTCGCGGCCTGCCGCGCGCAGCTGCTCGAGGCCCTCGCCCCCGAGGTGGAGGCCTTGGACGACGGCGGCGGCGGCCCCGCGGCCTGAGGCGAGGCCCGCGCGGCGGGGCCACCGCGCCAGCGGGG
>JBEIVK010000701.1:0-2491 GCA_040373935.1 Alphaproteobacteria bacterium | reverse complement strand
GGCCGAGACGGCTGCCCTTTCCGCCGGCCATGATCATCACGATGGTGGAGCGCACGCACACCTCACGGCGCCATCATACTGCATCGGCGCGGCGGGCCGGCGGCGCGAGCGCCCGGGGAGGGGCGTTGCGGGGAGGGGCGGCGCCCCTCCCTGCCCCTTCAATCGGACAAACCCGCGCAGTCTGCCGCCGCGGAAACGGGCGTGAAGTCCTCGCGGCCGACCGCGCCGGCCCGCACGGCGCGGAGCCCGAATCGGAGGGGCAAGGCGTCGTTGCCGAGCCAGAGGGCGGCTTGGTCCGCGAAGTGCGGGCTGTCGATGAGGGCGCTCTGGCCGCCGGGGAGGACGTCGAGGCCGTCGGCGCCGTTCGGGCCGAGGCGCACGACGAGGCGGAAGACGGGGCCGCTGCCGTAGCGGAAGTCGGTGCCGCCGTAGCCGGGATCGGCGGCGTCGACCGCCTCGTTGTCGCCGGGCCGCGGGAAGTGGAGGAGGGCGGCCCGCGGGTCGTCCGAGGCCAGGGCGTCGGCGAGGGGCAGGGTGTCGGTGGTGATGGCGAACTGGTCTGTCAGGAAGGAGTAGGTCGGGTCGTCCCCGAGGAACTCGGCCAGCACGCTGTCGAAGGTGACCTGGTGCTTGAGGCCCCACAGCCAGGCGCCCATGTCGTCGGTGCCGAAGCCGCCGCGGCCGTCGCCGGTGGGCGGGGAGGCGAGGAAGTCGAGGGCGTCGATGAGCGCGAGCAGCGCGACCTCCTGGCTGCGCTCGACCGGCTCGGTGCCGAGGATGTCGAAGAAGGCGGACTCGCCGGTCGCCGGGTCCGTGGAGGCGAGGGCCGCCGGGTTGCCCGCGCCGCGGCCGCCGAGCATGGCCTGGAGCAAGCGCAAGCGGCCCGTGGTGCCGTTGGGCCGCCACACGCCGGGGAGGCCCTCGTCGTCCAGCACCTGCTGCTGGTAGCGCGGGAACCAGGCGTTGAAGACCATCGTGGCGACGGCGTCGTCCTCTTCGCCGGGGATGGGCAGGTGGTAGAAGGTCTCCACGCCCGAGCGGGCGATGGCGCCGCCGGCCAGCCAGGGGCCGAGGCGCTGCTCCACTTCGTCGAGGCGGGCGCCGTGGAGGCGGTACAGGTCGGCCAAGCGCACTTCCGGGGAGCCGGGGGCGAGGGCCGGGTCGTCGCGGTAGGCGCGGGCGAGCGCGATGGCGTCGAGCAGCTCGGGGGCAAACATCTGCGCGAGGCGGGACTCGTGGTTGGCCTGGATGGCGGCCATCGTGTCGATGGTGTGCGCGCCGGCGAGGCGCTCGATCTCGCGGGAGATGGTGTCCGCGCGGTAGCCCTCCACCCACGGGCCGCCGATGTAGTGCGGGTCGTTGAAGAGGTCGTCGTCGAGCGTGATGCCGCCGGGGTCGTTGTTGGCGGTGACGACGTAGCCCTCGGGCGGGTCCCAGGCGTGGGGGTAGTCGTCGAAGGGCACGACGCAGGCGTAGGGGTCTGCGTCGCCTTCGCGCGGGAGCTGGGCGTCGTCCACCGGGATGCGGAAGCCGCCGTACACCGTGCCGTCGAGGAGGCGGGATGGGTCCGCGCCGGGCAGGAAGGCGCCGCTGCCGTCGCGGGGGAGGTAGCCGCGGCAGGGCACGGCCTGCCAGCCCGAGGTGTAGACGGCGCCGGTGGCGTCGGCGGCGGCGAGGTTTTGCGAGTAGGCGACGAGGCCGCGGGTGGCGTCGCGGAAAGACGCGATGTCCGTGGCGTGGCCCATGCCGTCGATGGCGCGCAGGAGATTGGAGGCGTCGAAGGCGGCGTAGTCGAAGGAGACCGCGGAGATGACGCCGTCGCCGTCGGTGTCGCTGGGGATGACGGCGCCGCCGCCGAACACGACGACGGAGGTGCCCGGCGCGGGCACGGTGTCGGCCGGGACCGCCGTGCCCTCGATGTCGGCCAAGAAGCGCCCGTCGAAGGTGGAGTAGCGGGTGAAGGCCTCGGTGCGGCCCTCGCTGCCGAGCAGCGGCACGTCGGCGACCTCGATGGTCTCCAAGGACGAGGCGAGGGGGCGCCAGGCGCCGTCGAACCAGGTGGCGGCGGGGGCGCCGCCGGCGTCGAGCTGCACGACCTCGGCGTACCAGTCGGTGATGTCGCCCATGAGCTGGGTCTGGCTCCAGGCGATGTCGCCGTTGGTGCCAACCGCCATGAAGGGCAGCCCGGGGATGGTGAGGCCGGTCTGGTGCGTGGTGCCGCCGCCCAGCGCCGCGGTGTCCAGCCCCACGGCGTAGAAGAGGCTCGGAACCGTGAGCGGAAGGTGGCCGTCCCCGGCGAGCAGGGCCGTGCCGTCCGCCGTGAGCGCGCCGCCGACCGCCCAGGCGTTGGAGCCCCAGGGGCGGTCCCCGTGGCGGCCGAGGCGGTGCTGCAGGCGGTCGAGCCGGGCGGCCAGCCGGGCCAAGCGCGCGCGGTGGCCCCGGGGCGCCCCGCCGCGGGCCGCCGGGCGCGGGCCGCCGGGGGCCCAGGAGC
>JBEIVK010000365.1:0-4513 GCA_040373935.1 Alphaproteobacteria bacterium | reverse complement strand
GGGTCCAGGCCCGCCCCGCCGAGCACCACCGCCGCGAGGGCGGTGCGGGTCCGCTCCAGCACGGCGCGCACCCGTGGGTCTCCATCCGCGCCGCCCGTGAGGGAGAGCCAAGCCTCGCGGTGAGCGGCGGCGAACGCGAAGAGCGCCCGCAGCCCAGCGCGCACGTTCTCGACGCCGCTCCGCGACGGGTCGGGCGCGAGGGCGTCCACGAGGCCCGCGGCCGCCTGCTCGACCACGGCGGCGTAGAGATCGTCTTTCGATGGGAAGTAATGGTAGAGCAGACCGCGGCTGACGCCCGCGGCGGCGGCGATCTCCTCGACCGCCACCTCGGCGGGGGCCCGCCGGGCGAACAGCTGCTGCCCCACCGCGAGGAGCTGGGCGCGACGCCGGTCGCCGGCGCGTGGCAGGCCTGGACTTGACATTCGCTCACCCATCCCGAAAACTGAACCCCGTTCAGCCGGGGAGGCTACCATGCGCGGCCCTGAAGTCCCTGTCGTCCGTCGCCCGCCGGCTCCAGGGGACGCGCCGCTGCCGCGCTGGTGGTCCCGGGGCAACCGCTTCGGCACCCACCTGGGCAACGGCATGAACTTCGTGTTCCCCGCCGGGGAGCGATTTTTCATTCGCAGCGTGCGCTTCTATGCCGACGGCCTCACCGACCCCGCGCTGAAGGCGCGGGTGGCGGCCTTCGCGGCCCAGGAGGCGTGGCATCAGAAGGCCCACCTGGACCTCTTCGCCGACCTGGAGTCGCAGGGCTTCGAGGTGCGCTCCTTCCTCGACTGGTACGAGCGCTGGGCCTACCAGCACATCGAGCCGCGCTGCCCGCCGGCGCTGCGGCTCTCCACCACCGCCGCGCTCGAGCACTTGACGGCCACCTTCGCCGAGATGGCGCTCGACACCCCGCTGCTCGACGGGGTGGACCCGCGCATGGCCGCGGTGCTGCGATGGCACGCCGCAGAGGAGATCGAGCACCGGGACGTCGCCTTTGACGTTCTGCTCACGGTCGACGCCCGCTACCGCGTGCGCCTCGCCGGCTTCGTCATGGGCGTCGGCACGCTGGGCGTGTTCTGGGCGGCCGGCACCCGCCACCTGCTGCGGCAGGACCCGGCGCCGGATCGCGCGGCCGATCGCGCGGGGCAGGCCGAGGTCGGCGCGTACTGGGCCGCGCACGGGCCGCGCTTCTTGCGCACGGCGCTGCGCTACCTCCAGCCGGGCTTCCACCCGCGCGCCGCCGCGATCGACCACCTCATCCCCCGCGGCCTCGCGGCTTAGGCCCGGCCGTCCCGCAGCCCATCGCCCACACCCATCAGGCGCATCATCGCCTGCACGCCCCAGCGGTTGCCGGTGGTCGGGGCCAGCCGGCGCAGCCAGTCGAGGGCGGTCGTCTCCGGGCAGACCAGCAGACGCTCGCGATCCGCCCGGACTGCAGCGACGATCTCCGCCGCGACCGCGGCCGGCGGGCGGGCGCGCGACGCGAAAAAACGCGCGAGGGACTGCCGGGCCTCCTCGGCGGGGGCGCCGGCCGCCGCGACGCGGGCATCCGCCACGATGCGCGTGCGAACGCCGCCTGGATGGACGAGCGTCAGCCCGACCGGGCCGCCGCGCAGCTCTTCGGCCAGGGCCTCGCTGAAGCCACGCACCGCGAACTTGCTGGCGCAGTAGGCGGACTGGCCGGGAACGCCGACGATGCCGAACAGGCTGGAGATGTTGACGATGCGGCCGCCCTCGGCGCTCAGCAGCGGCAAAAAGGCGCGACAGCCCCACACGACGCCAAGGAGGTTCACGCCGACCACCCGCTCCCAGTCGGCGGGCGTGTGGTCCGCGAAGCGGCCGAGCACCGTGATGCCGGCGTTGTTGACCAGGAGGTGGACCGCGAGGCCCTCGGCCTGCAAGCCCGCGGCCAGGCCGGGCATCGCCGCGGGATCTGCCACGTCCAGGACCGCTGCGCGGGCGCCGAGGGGGCCCGCCACCGCCGCGAGCGCCGGGCCGTCGCGGTCCACCAGCACGAGGTCCATTCCTGCGGCGTGGAGGGCCGCCGCCAAGGCCGCCCCGATGCCGCTGCCCGCTCCCGTGATCACCGCCCGCCGGCCGTGCAGCTCCATCCCACCCTCCACGGCGGGCAGTATACTGGACGCGCCGACACCCTGAACGGCGTTCAATCTCTCCCCGCAGGCTCCGCGTGCACGCCCCTGTCCCCCTCCTCGGCTTGGACCTCGGCGAGCACCCCGACGAGCCGGCGGCGCTCTGGGATTGGATCGACGTCGCGCACATCGCTTGCGGCGGCCACGCCGGGGACGACGCCTCGATGCGCGCCGCGGCGGGCGCGGCGGCGGCGCGGGGCCTGCACCTCTTCGCCCACCCGTCCTACCCGGACCGGGCGGGCTTCGGCCGGCGGACGCTGGCGCTGCCGGCCGCGGCGCTGCGGGACAGCCTCGGGTCCCAGCTCGCAGCGCTGGCGGCCGCGGCTGCGCCCGCGGTCGTGTCCGGGGTGAAACCCCACGGCGCGCTCTACCACGACGCCGACGCCGACGAGACCCTCGCGCTGCTCCTCGTGGACGCCGCCACAGACGCGGGCCTCGACCCCGGCGTGCTGGTGGGGCCGGCGGTGCCCGCCTCCGGCGGCGGGGCGCTGGCCCGGGTGGCCGCGGCGCGCGGCTGGGTCCACTGGGCGGAAGCCTTCGCCGACCGCGGGGTCGACGCCGCCGGGGCCCTGCTGCCGCGGGGCACGCCGGGGGCGCTGCTCGACGATCCTGGGGCCGTCGCCGCGCGCGCGCGGGCCCTCGCAGGCACGGTGCCGCTGCTCGGCCTGCACGCCGACCGTCCCGGCGCGCTGGCGCGCGTCGAGGCAGCAGCACGCGCGCTGGGCCGGGGGCCGCGTGGCTGAGCCCATCTGCGTGCCCCTCGGCGACGACGCCCTCCGCGTGGATCTCCCCGGGCCGTCCAGCGCGGCGTGGCGCCGGGCCGCCGTCGAGGCGCTGGCGGCGCTGCCGGGCGTGGCGGACGCCTGGTCGGGCGAGACCAGCCTCGCCCTGCGTTGGGCCGGCGCCCCGCGGCCCGCGGCAGAGGTGCAAGCCGCCCTCGCCGGCGTGCAGGCCGGGAGCGGCCCTCCGGCGGTCACGCACCGGCTCGCGGTCTGCTTCGACGGGCCCGACCTGCCAGCCGTGGCGGAGGCCTGGGGCTGCGGGCCGGAGGCCGTGGCCGCGCTCTTCACCGCTGCGCCGCTCACGGTGATGGCGATTGGCTTCCAACCCGGCTTTGCGTATCTCGGGCCGCTCCCGGGCGGCCGATCCGCCCCGCGCCACCCCCAACCGCGCCCGCGGGTGCCGGCCGGAGCTTTTGGCCTCGGCGGGGACCGCGCGGGAGTCTACCCGGGAGATTGCCCCGGAGGCTGGCAGCTCATCGGCCGGGCGGCGCCGGGCGCCCTCTCCAGCGTCGCGGTGGGGGACGCGGTGTGGATCGAGCCACGGGATATCCCGTGAGCCGAGTGTTGCAGGTGCTTTCTTGCGGCGGCCCTGCCTGGTGGGTGCAAGGCCCGGCACCCTTCGCCGCCACACGCGGGCACCCGCCCGGCGGCCCCCTGGACCCGGCGGCCCTCGCCGATGGCCTCGCCGCGCTGGACGCGCCGCCCGGCGCGCGCCCGCTGGCGGTGGAGCACACCGGCGCGCTGGAGGTCGCTGCCGGCGAGGCGCCCCTCTGGCTCGCGCAGGTGGAGCCCGACGCGGTGGCGCTCTGGCGCTTGCGGGCGGGGGAGCGCTTGCGCCTGCCGGGGCCCACGGGCGCGCGGGTGGCGGGCCTGGTCATCGGCGCGGACGCAGCCCATGCCCCCACGGCCGGCCCTTGGGCGCCGCTCCCGCCCGGCGCGTGGGCCGCGGCCGGCCCGCCCTGGTCCGGGCCGCGGGCCCCCAAGGACCGCATCCCCCGGCCGCGCCCCCGCGGCCCGGTGCGCGTGCTGCCCGTGGCGGACGCCGGTCCTGATGCGTGGAGCGCCCTGGTCGACGGACAATGGGCCGTGGCGCCGGCGGCCGACCGGCGGGGCGTGGCGTTGGTGGGTGGGCCGCGCGCCCCCGGCGCGGGCTCGACCGCCCGCAGCCGCCCCGTCGTGCCCGGCGCCATCCAGGCCCTGCCCGATGGCCGCTTCGTGGTGCTCGGGCCCGACGGCCCCACCCTCGGCGGCTACCCGCTGGTCGGCGTGGTGCTCGCAGCGGACCGCGGCCGGGTCTGGAACGCGCCCCCGGGGGCGGAGGTCGCCTTCGCGGGCGGGGGCGCGCGCGACGCACACGGCTGATCGGCCGGCCGCCCGGCGGGCCCACCGGAGGCAACCGCCGCGGACGCGCGACCGAGCGCCCGCACCTGCGGGCGGTGCTGCCCTGTTCGCCGCGAAGGAGCGCCGCGCCAACGGCCTGGACCGGGAGCGGGACGGGTGAGGCGGAGGCCGCCTCCGCGGGCAGGGGCGCCCACGACGCACACGGCTGATCGGCCGGCCGCCCGGCGGGCCCACCGGAAGCACCCGCCGCAG
>JBEIVK010000729.1:0-2384 GCA_040373935.1 Alphaproteobacteria bacterium | reverse complement strand
CCGCCGGGCGCACGCCCTCAGGCCGAGAGGCGCGCCGTCTCGGAGAGCGTGTCCTTGTCCCGGATGACGAGGCCCTCGCGCTGGGTCTCCACCACGCCTTCCCGCTGCCAGCGCGTCATCACGCGGATGGTTGTCTCCACGCGGCAGCCCACCATGTCCGCGAGGTCTCCGCGGCTCAGGCGCACCGGCACGAAGGTGCCGCGGCTGTCCTTGAGGCCCACCTCGTCGCCGATCCGCAGCAGGACGCGGGCGAGGCGGTTCTCCACGGGGCCGTGGCTCATCTCGTCGAGGCGCTGGGTGAAGGCGCCTTGGCGGCGGAGGGCAAGGTCCAGGAGGGTGGAGGCGAGGCGTGGGTCGTCCTTCAGCAGCTTTTGCAGCCGCTCGGCCGACACCCGCACGGCGCGGCCCGCGGAGAGCGCCACGCAACGCGTCGGCTGCAGCGTACCGGGCAGGGCCGCCAGCTCTCCCACCATCCTCCCGCGGAATGCGAGATCGAGAATGGCTTCGCGCCCGTCCGGCCACTCGCGGGTGAGCTTCAGCACGCCCGTGCACACCGCGATCAGGTGCCGCGCCGGCTCGCCCTGGGCCCACAGCACCTCGCCGCGCTTGAAGCGCACCGTCTCCCCCAGCGCGAAGAGCGGGCTGTGCTCGGCCGCCTCGTCGCAGGGGCGCGTGCAGGGGCAGGCCGCCGGGCTGCAGCTGGCGGGGGTGGCGGGCTTCGTGAGGAGCGGGGCGTTCATGGGGACTCCGGGGGTGGTCGGCACTTTCCCCTATTCAAGAAGCATGCCAAGCCCTGACCCGAGTCAGTCGGCCGATCAAAAGCGGCCGATTTCCTTGACGCCCTCGATACGCCGTGTCACCCCACGCAGCCGATTGTGCGATTTCGCCCAAGCGGTCTGGAGCGCCCTTTGACCACCCCCCGCGCGACCGTCCTCATCTGCGACGACGAGGAGCTGATCCGCTGGTCGCTCGCCGAGCACCTGAAAGGCGAAGGCTACAATGTGCTCGAAGCCGAGGACGGCCTCGACTGTCTGGACAAGGTCGCCCGCTTCGCGCCGGACCTCGTCATCACCGACATCAAGATGCCGCGCATGGACGGCCTCTCCGCCCTCCGCACCCTGCGCGAGCGAGACCACGAGCTTCCCGTCATCGTGCTGACGGCCCACGGCGCCGTCGACAGCGCCGTCGAGGCCACGCGCCTGGGCGCCCGCGCCTACCTCTCCAAGCCCTTCGACCTGCGTGAAGTCACGCTCGCCGTCGGCAAGGTCATCGAGCAGCATCGCCTCGCCACCGAGGTTCGCTACCTGCGGGGCCAGCAGACCGGCGCGTATTCTCGCCTCATCGGGCGCAGCCCCGCCATGCTGCGATTGTTCGACACCTTGCGCCGCCTCGAAGACGTGGACGCGCCAACCGTGTTTTTGCGCGGCGAGTCCGGCACCGGCAAGGACCTCATCGCCCACGCCATCCACGAGATGGGCCCCCGCAAGGCCGGCCCCATCATGGAGGTGGACTGCGCCTCCTTGCCCGAGCAGCTCATCGAGAGCGAGCTTTTTGGCCACGAGCGCGGCTCTTTCACCGACGCGAAAGCCACCAAACGCGGCCTCTTCGAGGTCGCCCGCGGCGGGATCATCTTCCTCGACGAAATCGGCGAAATGAAGACGGGCACCCAGGCCAAGCTCCTCCGCGCCCTCGAAAACCGCTCGTTCAAGCGCGTGGGCGGCGTCGCCAACATCGCGCTCGACGCCGGCATCATCGCCGCCACCCACCGGGACCTCGCGGCCGAGGTCAAGTCCGGCAACTTCCGGGAGGACCTCTTCTTCCGGCTCAACGTCATCCAGGTCGATGTCCCGGCGTTGCGCGAGCGCCGCGAGGACATCCCCCTCCTCGTGGACCACTTCATCCGTCGCTTCAACCGCGAGTTCCGCCGCGACGTCCGCGGCGTGTCCGAGGAGGCGATGTCCCGCCTCCTCCAATACCCCTGGCCCGGCAACGTCCGCGAGCTGCGGAACGTCATCGAGCGCGTCGTCATCCTCGAGGCCCGCGACATCATCCAGGGCGTCCACCTGCCCGCCGAGATCCGCTACGGGCGCCTCGGCGGCACCGGCGGCACGGGCGCCACCCCCTTCATCCTCCCCGAGGATGGCGTGGACCTCGAAGAGCTCGAGCGCAGCCTGCTCCAGCAGGCGATGGACCGCACGGAGGGCAACCAGTCCGCCGCCGCCCGCCTCCTGCGCATCAGCCGCTACGCCTTGCGCTACCGCCTCGAGAAGTTCGGCATCGCCACCAAGGACTGACGGCGCGGCGCCCCCGGCTCCGGGCGGGCGCCTGCCGGCCTTCGGCCGGCACCCGGCCCTTCCGGCGGGTCGCGGCGGGGCCGCTCCGTG
>JBEIVK010000986.1:0-1572 GCA_040373935.1 Alphaproteobacteria bacterium | reverse complement strand
GGGGGCCCGCCCCCCCGCCCTCCGCTGAAGAAGACCCGCCAGACGGATGCTCCGCGGAGCCATCGGGCACCGGCGCGGCCGCAGGATCGCTGGCCCACGCCGGGAGCTGAAGCGATGCGAGTAGGATTGCGACCATGTCGCAGAAGCTAATCGACGCCGCCCCCGAGGGCAAACTCAGGGGGCGGGAGGCAGCGGCGGCAGGGGACGAACCTCGGGCTCGGAGAGGCCGACGTCGACGCGGATGGGCGGGATGGCGCTGCGGACGCGCAGAAGGTCGCGCAGGAGCAACGCCGCGGCGACGCAGACCCCAAGGGCGACCGCGAACAGCAGGAGGCGCGACCGCGGACGAACGGGCGGCGGGGCGTCCACGCCGATGCTGCGAAAGAGAGGGCCATCGTCGGCGGTGGGGCGCCGGGGCCCGCCGCGGGGGGCCCGCACGCGCGGGCGCAGCGACAGGCTCACCACGTGCCCTGGTTGGGCGCGGAGGCCCAGGGCTCCTGGGGCGGAAGGGCCGGGCCGTCCTGCAGCAGCTCGATGGAGATGCCGTCCGGGCTCTTCACGAAGGCCATGCGGCCGTCGCGGGGCGGGCGGAGGATGGGGACGCCGGCCGCCTGCAGGCGCGCGCAGGCGGCGTAGACGTCGGGCACGGCGAAGGCAAGGTGCCCAAAGCTGCGCCCGGTGGTGTAGGGCGCCGCCTCGTCCCAGTTGTGCGTGAGCTCGACCTCGGCGGCGTCCCCGGGGGCGCCCGTGCCCAGGAACACGAGGGTGAAGCGGCCGGACGGGACGTCCTTGCGACGCAACTCGACCAAGCCGAGCGCGCCCGTGAAGAACGAGAGGGCGGCGTCGAGGTCGGCGACGCGGATCATCGCGTGGAGGTAGCGCATGCCGCGGAATATCCTGGCGACGGCGGGGCGGCCGGGTAGCTGCGTCCATGCGCTGGATCCCGTCCGCTGGCATCGTCCTCGCCGCTGGCCTGCTGCTCGTCGCGGCGGTGGCGGCCCGCCCGGCGGCGGCCCCGGGGGTGCAGGCGCTGGAGGGGCTGGCCCCCGGAGAGGCCGAGGGGCTGGCCGCCCAGATGCGCGCGGTCGAGGGCTGGCGCGGCACGCCGTTCCGCCAGCCCGTGCCGGTGCGGCGCTCCGCCGCCCCACCGGACGGGCGCCAGGGCTGGTACGACGCCGAGGCCGGGGTGCTCACCCTCGCGGTGGAGCCGGGGCACCCGCTCTACGCGGCCACGGTCACCCACGAACTGGTCCATGCCCTGCAAGACCAGGACGTGGATCTCGGCCTCCTCTCGGCACTGCGCGCCGGGGACGCCAGCGCCGCGCTGCACGCGGTGGCCGAGGCAGAGGCGCTGGCCGGCACGGAGGCCCTCCTCGGATTTTCGATGGCCGCCCACCTCCAGCCGGCCGCCGACGCTCCCATCTCCGCGTCCCACGCCCAACTCCTGTTTGAATCCGGGCCGGCGCGGCGCTGGCTGGACGCCCACGGAGGGCCCGCGGTGGCGCTCCGCGACGTCCCCGGAAGCACCGCCGCGCTGCTGGGCGGCGCGGCGGCGGCCGGCGAAGCCCCGGC
>JBEIVK010000912.1:0-1737 GCA_040373935.1 Alphaproteobacteria bacterium | reverse complement strand
TGCGCATGGGCCAGGAGCCGGCCTACGTTTTCTGGTTCGCGGGGGCGCTCCGGGGCAGCGCGCCGCAGCCCATGATCCCGCCGCAGCAGGTGGGCGGCCGCGGCGACATCGACGTCCCGGCGGCCCTGCGCTGGCTGTGGCGCCGCATGGGCGGCGAGGACATCGACCCGCCGCGCTGAGGCGCAGCCGGTGCGGCCCGCGCTCATCCCGGCGCCGAACCCTCCGCCTCGCCCTCGCCCGGCACCGGGCGCGGCGGCGGGCCGTCGTACTGCCAGGACCACTCGCGCGGCAGCGGGCCCTTGATGCGTTCGCCCTGCTGCGTCTGCTCCCAGGCGTGGGCCAGCAGGCCGACGGCGCGCGACAGGCAGAACAGGCCGCGCGCCAGCGGCGGCGCAAAGCCCAGCTCGCCGTAGATCACGGCCGTGGCGCCGTCGATGTTCATCGGGATGCGACGGCGCCGACCCTGGGCGAGCGCGTCCTCCACGGCGCGGCCGATGGCCGCGAAGCGCCCGCCGACCGCGCCCGCGGCGACGGCGGCATCCACGCGCTCGAGCAGCGGCGCGGTGCGCGGGTCCACGGGGTGGAAGCGGTGGCCGAAGCCGGGGATGGCCTTGCCGTGCGCGCGCACCTGCTCGGCCAGCGCCTCGCGCACCGCCTCGGCCATCGGCGTGCCGGCGTCCAGCCGCACGGCCACCTGGCCGTACAGCGCCAGCGCCTGCTCGCCGGCGCCGCCGTGCACGTCGCCCAGCACGTTCAGGCCCGAGGCGAGCGCGCCGTTCAGCCCCACGCCGCAGGTGGCGGCCATGCGGGCGATGGCGATGCTGGGCGCCTGCGGACCGTGGTCCACGGCGGCCATCAGGGCGGCCTCCAGCAGGTCGGCCTGCGCGGGCGTGGGCAGCTCGCCGCGTGTCATCAGCCAGACCATCTGCGCGTAGCCCACGCGGGCGCGGATCAGGTCCTCCACCGCATAGCCGCGGTAGCGGATCACGCCCGGGGACATGTCGATGATCTCGGTGCGCCACCACTCGCGCGCGCGCTGCTCGGGGCCGGGGGGCGTGACGGGTTCGGTCATCGGGCGGTCCTCGGGGTGATGCGCAGCGCCGGGAGCGACCGGCCGCGATCTCGGCCGCTCATACCGCCCCCTCGGCCTGCAGCGCCGCCACGGCCGCGTCGTCATAGCCCAGCTCGGTGAGGATCTCGCGCGTGTGCTGCCCGAGCGTGGGTGGCGGCTGCTCGACGGCGGGCGCGGTGCCGTCGAGCTTGACGCCGGTGCGCAGCACGCTGACGTCGCGCCCGACGCCGGGCGCGTCGGTGAAGGTGGCTACCAGCCCGCGCGCGGCCACCTGCGGGTGCTCCAGCGCCTGGGCGACGCTCCAGACCGGGCCGGCCGGCACCCCCGCGGCCGACAGCAGCGGCCACCAGTGCTCGGCCGGGTGGGCGGCCAGCGCGGCCTCGATCTCGGCCTTGAGCTCGAAGCGATGCTGCAGCCGCGCCTGGCGCTGCGCGAAGCGCGGGTCGGCGGTCAGATCCTCGCGCCCGATGACGCGCGCCAGGGCCTCGAACTGCTCCTGCTTGTTGGCAGCGATGTTCAGCAGCCCCTGCGCGGTGGCGAAGGTGCCCGAGGGGCTGGCGGTCGCGTTCTCATTGCCCATGGGCTGCGCCTCGCGCCCGGCCACCAGCAGGTTGGAGACGGCCCAGCCCATGGTGGCGATCACGGCCTCGAGCATGGAGACGTCG
>JBEIVK010000812.1:0-1984 GCA_040373935.1 Alphaproteobacteria bacterium | reverse complement strand
TTGCCGCCCGCGGCGAGCACCTCCGCGCCGGCGGCGCTCGCGAGGCGGTGATCGGTGGCGACCATCCCGCGGGTGCTGCGCGCGGGCGGCGGCGCGACGGCGAGCAGGACGGCGGACAGGCCAAGGAGGGCGAGGGCGGGGCGGCGCATGTGCCCTGGCTATCGGGTTCGGCGGCGCCGCGCGGGCGCGCCGCGCTTGACCGTCGGCCGCCGCGGTGCCACTGTGGCGCCGGGGGTGGCGACCATGCCGAGCCAAATCGCAGCCGCTTTCACGCTGGCCCTTCTCTCGCTCGGCGGCTGCGGCGCCCCGACCTTGCAGGGCGCCGGCCGCCCCCGCGGCGGCGACAGCGGTCCCCCCCCCGGCCCGGACACCGGCGCCGACACCGGGCCGGCTCCCGACACCGGCGCCGACACCGGCGCCCCGCCTCCCCTCCCCGCCCTCGTCATCAACGAGCTGATGGCCGACAACAACGGCGCCGCGCTGGACCCGTCCGGCCGCGCCGCCGACTGGGTCGAGCTCTACAACGCCGGCCCCACCCCCATCGACCTCGGCGGCATCGGGGTGTCGGACAGCCGCGACCTCCCGTTCGCATGGGTGTTCCCGGCGGGCGACACCCTCGCCCCCGGGGCCTTCCGTGTGCTCTGGGCACCGGGCGACATCGACCCGGAGCCCGACGAGCTGCCCTTCGCGCTCTCGCGCCAAGGCGAGGGCGTGGGCCTCTTCGCGCCAGACGGTCGCGTCATCGACTGGGTCGACTTCCCCGCCCTCAACGCCGACGAGTCCTGGGCCCGCGTGCCCGACGGCGCCGCCACCTGGGAGGCGGTCGACGACGGCACCCCCGGCGCCTCCAACCGCCGGCTGAGCCGCACCACCATCCGCCTCATCGACGTCGGCAGCACCTGGGCCTACCAAGACACCGACACCGACGCCGCCCCGCCCGGCGACTGGTCCACCCGGTCCTACGACGACGCCGACTGGCCCCGCGGCGCCGCCCCGCTCGGCTACGGCGATCCCGTCGCCACCACGCTCTCCTTCGGGGACGACCCGGCAGACAAAAACCCCGCCGCCTGGTTCCGCCACACCTTCTCCGTCGACGCCACCACCGCCGCCGACGCCGTCGCCCTCACCCTCGCGCTCCGCGTGGACGACGGCGCCATCGTCTACCTCAACGGGGTCGAGGCCCACCGCTTCAACCTCCCGTCCGGCCCGATCCCCGCCGAAACCTACGCCCTCGGCGCCCTCAGCGGCGACGAAGAGACCACCCTCCGCTCCTCCGCGCTCGACCCCTCCCTCCTCCAGCCCGGCGAAAACACCCTCGCCGTGCAAGTGCACCAAGCGGCGCCGGACAGCTCGGATCTCCTCCTGGATCTCGCCCTCACCGCAGAGCGCGTCGTCGAGTCCGAGTAGCGTGGGAGATGGCGGCGCCGGCGGCAAGCCGCCGGCGGGCCCCCTCCGCGGTCGGCGCCGTCGCGCCGCCGTGCGACAAGAAGCCGAGGCCCGAGTAGACGAGCAGCAGGGCCGGCACCGAGAGCAGGAACAGCCGGAAGGCCACGGCGCCGCCGAGCAGGCTGCCGCCGGCGCCGGCGTCGCGGTCGTAGAGGTCGAACCCTGCGTCGAGCAGCGGCGTGTCGGGCCGCAGCTCCTTCACCTTGTTCTGGATCACGTGGCTGCGCTCGACCGCATCGCCGTAGCTGCGGCGGACACGGTCCGAGAGGCGCGCGTCCCGCTCGACACCCGCGGCGCCGTGCGGCCCGGGTGCCTCCGGTGCTGCCTCCACGGCCTCGTCGGTCACCGGGCCATGCTGCCAGAGCGTCGGGCGGCGGCTGCAAGCGGGGCGGCCGCGCGAGGGGCGGCCCGCCAGACTGCCCTAGGGTCGCCCGGCCTGAACCGGTCTGCACCGGCCGGTGCACCCTCCTTCCACGCAGTCACGCATGACCACCGTCTCCACCGCAGTTCCCACCCGCGCCGAGGTGCGCGACGCGCT
>JBEIVK010000269.1:0-5552 GCA_040373935.1 Alphaproteobacteria bacterium | reverse complement strand
TGGGGCGCGCCGGTCTGCCCGACGCCTCCCCGCGCGACGTGGAGGTCGCGGCGTTCTGGATCGACCGGACCGAGGTCAGCGTCGCGGCCTTCGCGGCCTTCGCGCGCGAGGCGTGGTCGCGCCGTGCGTGGTGGAGCGAGGACGGCTGGGCCTGGGCGGAGGCCCACCCCGACGGCGCCGGGGCCGCGCTGCGCGCCGCCGGCCGAGACGGCGGCCATCCGGTCGTCGCGGTCACCTGGTACGAAGCGGACGCCTTCTGCCGCAGCCGAGGCGGGCGGCTGCCCCAAGAGGACGAATGGGAGGTCGCGGCGTGTGGGGCGAGCGGGCGTCGTTTCCCGTGGGGAGACGACGAGGCGCGCCCTGCGGCTTGGTACGACGACGGCAAAGGCGGCCACGTCGAAGCCGTCGACACCCAACCCGCCAACCGCGCCGACGCCCGCACCGCCGGGCCGCACGGGTTGGTCCACAGCGCCGGAAACGTTTGGGAATGGACCGCGAACGCCTACCATGTGGACGGCCCAGCCACTTCCGGCACGCACCACACGCTGCGCGGCGGCTCCTACATGAACCTCCCCTCCTACGCCACCTGCGCCCACCGGGAGCCGGCCCGCCCGTCCCGTGTCGCGTTGACGGTCGGGTTCCGATGCGCCTACGACGCGCCCTGACCGCCGCCGCGCTGGTCCTGGCCGCCTGCCGGGGCGCGCCCGGCGGAGGCCCGTCGGGCATGGTCTGGGTGGACGGCGGGGACGTCGTCTTTGCGGGGGCGGCGCCGCGCGGGCCGGGCGGGGCGCCTTCGGGGTCCACCCCCGCCGCCGAGGCGGTGCCGTGGCGGCTGCGCACGGCCCCTGCGCTCGCTCCCCGCCGCGTGCGGGTCGCGGGCTTCTGGCTGGACCGCACCGAGGTCACCCGCGGCGACTACGCGCGCTTCCTCCAGGCGACCGGATACCGCCCTCCCTTCGTCGACGAGCCCTGGGCCGCCGCGGACTGGAATTGGAGCGGAGCAGAGCCGCCGGCGGGCACCGACCTCCACCCGGTCGTGCTGGTGAGCTGGTACGACGCCGCGGAGTACTGCGCGTGGGCGGGCAAGCGGCTCCCGCACGAGCCGGAGTGGCAGCTCGCAGCCCTGGGGCCCGCGGGGGCGACGCGGGCGTACCCCTGGGGCGACGCCTACGACGGCGCAAAACTCAACCACGGGCAGATGCGCGAGCCCAACACCGACGCCTCGGATGGCTACGAGTGGACCTCGCCGGTGGGCGCCTTCCCCGACGGCGCCACCCCGGAGGGCGCGCTGGACCTCTTCGGCAACGCCTGGGAGTACACCGCCGACCCGCGGGTGAACGACTGGTCGCTGATCCCCGCGGCCGGCGCCGGCGAGCCCATCACGGGATGGGCGGTGCCAACGCCGCCGCTCTACGTCGCCGTGCGCGGTGGCGCCTACTTCTTCGACGTGGAGCGCCGCCCCGAGCTGGAGCGCACCGAGTTCCTGCCCGAGCTGCGCCGGAAGACGAGCGGCTTCCGCTGTGCGCGCGACGCCGAGGCACCCAAACCCTGACCGGGATCGCCGCTCCGCGCCGCCGCGGGGCCGGGGCGCCGCCGCCGCATGCGGCATAATCCCCGGACCATGACCCCCGCCGCACCTTCCCCTTCCCGCTGGTCCCGCCTCGCCCACGAGGTGCTGGGGCTCGACCTCCGCTCGCTCGCCGTCATGCGCATCCTGCTCGGGCTGCTGATGATGATCGACGTGCTGGGGCGCTTCACCGACATCCCGCACTTCTACACCGACATCTCCAAGATCCCGCGGACGGCGGTCCTGGAGCACCTCGGCCGCGACCAGCAGGTCAGCGCGTTCCTGATGGGCGGCACACCGGGCTTCGTCGCTGTGTTGTTCGCGGTCATGCTGGTCTTCGCCGCGTCCTACACGGTCGGGTACCGCACCCGGCTCACGGGCGCGGTGGCGTGGTTTTTGCTCATCAGCCTCCAGACGCGCGCGCCCATCGTGCTCCAGTCCGGGGACGTGGTGCTTCGGCTGATGGTCTTCTGGAGTCTGTTCCTGCCGATCGAAGGCCGGCTCAGCATCGACAGCCTGCGGGCCCTGCCGACGCGGGCCGCACCGCGGAGCGTGCTCTCGGTCGCGGCCTTCGCGCTGGCCTGGCAGCTCAACTTTGTCTACATCTTCACGTGGATCCTCAAGTCCGGGAAGGCCTGGCGAGACGGCACCGCCGTCTACTACGCGCTGTCGATCGACCACTTCGCCAAGCAGCCGGTGGCCTCGTGGCTGCTGGCCTCGCAGCCCGTCTGGGAGTTCTTGACGCACGCGACCTTCATCTTCGAGATCGTCGGCCCGTTTTTGTTGTTGGTGCCCTTCTGGCGCGGCCCGGTGCGCACGGCGACGGTGCTGGCCTTCGTGGGGCTGCACCTCGGCTTCCACTTCGGGTTGGCCATCGGTCTGTTCCCGTTCATCTGCATCGCGGCATGGATCGGTCTGTTGCCCGGCTGGTTCTGGGACCGCGCGGGCTGGCGCACCGCAGAGGGCCCGCCGCGGCGGGCAGCCTGGTGGAACGAGGCGTCTGCCCTTCTGTTCTTCGGGATCGCGCTGTGGTGGAACCTGTCCACCCTGGAGGGGCTGCACACCAGCGTGCCGGCGCCGATGCGGACGGTCGGGCACCTGCTGCGACTGGACCAAAAATGGAACATGTTCGCCCCGTATCCGCTGAAGGACGACGGGTGGTTCCGCATGCCGGGGAAGCTCGTCAACGGCACCGAGGTGGACCTCTGGACCGGCGAAGAGCCCGACTGGGCGACCGCCGAGGAGCGTGCCGGCTGGACCAAAGAGAAGGAGGCGCCCAACCCCGAGCAGGCCGAGGCCTACCGGCTCAGCCGGCGCAAGCCCACGCTCGCGAGCGCGGAGTTCAAGAACCAGCGCTGGCAGAAGTACATGCGAAACATCTGGTCGAAAGAGTACAAGTCGATGCGGGTGTACTTGGGCAAGGACATCTGCCGGAAGTGGAACGACAGCCACGCGGGAGCGGAGAAACTGCGAAGCTTCAAGATCGTATACATGAAGGAAACGACGCCTCCGCCGGGAGGATCGACGGAGGTCGTCCCCGTGCAGATCTGGTCGCACGACTGCTTCAAGCGCGAGGGGACGGACAGCGTGGTGACGACTTCGCCGGCCACGGGCGCAAAAACGAAGCCGATGGGTGCGCCTCCGCCCGGGTCGAAGTCGACGATTCGCGGGTCGGACGCCGGTCCGCCCCCCGCGAGCGCCGGCGCGCCGGCGGTGCCGGCGGAGGCTGGACCGGGCTCGATCGACTGATCGCTCGGACGGCCCGCGCCGGACGTGCTACGATCCGCGCATGCACTGGTCCATCCTGCTGGTCGATGACGAGCCCGACGTGCGGGAGGTCTTCGCGGAGTACCTCGCGGGCCTCGGGCATCGGGTCACCGCCGCCGAGGGAGGGCGCGAGGCGATGGAGACGGTCCAAGCGGGCGTACGGTTCGACGTGGCGCTCGTGGACTGGAACCTGCCCGGAATCAGCGGGCGGGATGTCGTGTACGGCCTGCGCCTGCACAGTCCGGAGACGGTCGTCATCATCACCACGGGGGATGTGCGGGGCCCGCTGAAAGACGGCATGGCGGTCGCAGGCGCGGTGGATGTGCTGGTGAAGCCGTTCTCGCTTCGCGCGCTGCGCGATCGGCTGGAGAACGCGATGGCAACGGCGGCGACGTTCCCCGTGGAACACACCGTCGAACCTGCTTTCTAAGCCCGGTTGACAAAAACACACTTGCCAACCGGGGACATCTGGCGTACCTTGGTCACGTTACGGGACACCCGTTCCATGGCTGGCTCCCCTCGCCGGACCCATCGCGTCGTTTCAGCGTCTCCTCCATCTCCATCAACACGGTGAGGCGACTGCGGGGGGAGCTCTGCCGTGGGGTGGTTGCCTCACGGCCATCCGGAGCGCGACCTTGCGGACCTTCGCCCTCCTGTTTGGTGCTGCCTGCACTGGCTCCTCCAAGGACACCGGGGACGCCCTCGGGCCCATCGACGTGGTCGAGGAGGGGCCGCTGACCACCATCCGCACCTCCATCCGCACCGATGACGGCGGGACGGCGCGGGTGCCGGTGGAGGTCGAAGCTGGCCAGAGCGCCATGCTCGTCACGGCCAGCGCCGACGGCGCGGACGTCTCCGTGGAGCGCGTGGACCCGCCCTCCGGCCGCCCCGTGCTGCGCTGGCAGGACTGGTACGACGACGACCGCCTGCTCACCTCCGCGATCTTCCCGTATGGCGCAGAGACCGTGCTGAACTGGCCGGTGCGCGCGGAGGATGGGCCGCTGGTGCCAGGCACGTGGGTCGTCGAGATCGCCGCAACCGACGCCGATGGCTACTACTTGCCCGACGTGCCGCTCGACCTCGTGCTGCAGCTCCGGCGGGACGTGTCGGAGGGCCTCCGGACGGTGCGGGCCCAGGTCGTCTACGCCGAAGATGTGCGCGCCGACGCCGCGGTGGTGGAGGCGGTCGAGGGCGCGGTCGCCCGGTGGGCGGAGGTGTGGGCCGCGCGGGGCATCGGCTTGGAGGTGGCCTACGCCACGGCCGACTTCGCGAGCCCCGTGCCCAACCCCAGCCGCGGAGACGACGACATCACCGACTGGGCGGCGGCTGGCGCAGAAGACGACGTGGTCGTGTTGGTGGGCGAGACCATTCAGCAGGGCAACGGCATCTACGGCATCGCCGGCGCCGTCCCCGGCACCCTGGTCGAGAGCCCGCACGCAGCGGTCGCGGTCTCTTGGCTCACCAACGCCGGTGGTGACGGCGTGTTTTCCCCCGACGACGTCCGTCTGTTCGGCGAGACCCTCGCGCACGAGGTCGGCCACTACGCGGGCCTCTTCCATCCGGTCGAGGACGGCTGGCGCTTCTGGGACGCCCTCGACGACACCGTCGAATGCGAGACCCTCCGCGACTGCGAGGCCGCCCTCGGAGACAACCTGATGTTTCCCTATCCGGTGTGCACGTGGACGGAGTGCCTGCCCCAAGGCGAGCTCACGGCGGGCCAAGCCGGGGTCGCGCTCCACTACACCGGGGCCCTCTGATGCCGCTCGCCGCCCTCCTCTTCGCCGCAGGCCTCGCGACGGCCGCCGAAGCTCCGGCGGCGCCCGCGCCTGCCGCTCCCGCGCCCGCCCCCGCGTCCGCCCCCGCGCCAACGCCCGCGCAAGAGGCCGTCTGGCGCGCCCTGTCGGCGCGGCATGGCACCCCCGATTGCGCCGCCTTTTCGCCGGGAGACTTGGCCTTCGTCGCCGCCCACGCCACCCATCCGCCCGGCGCCGCCATCGCCGCCGCCACCTGCCTGTTCCAGGCACACCCCGCCGCAGCGGCCGACGAGGCCCGCCGCTGGTTCGCCACGCCCGGCGCCGCCGGCCTGGCCCTCGTCGCCGTGCAGCACCTCGCCGCCCTGCCCGCGGCCGAGGCCCTCCCCCTCGCGCGGGCCGCGCTCGACGGCCCGCACCGGGCGCAGGTCGCGCCGCGCCTCGCCCGGTCCCCGGCTCCCGGCGTC
>JBEIVK010000933.1:0-1678 GCA_040373935.1 Alphaproteobacteria bacterium | reverse complement strand
GTCGGCGCCGGTGCGACCGGAGGGAGCACGGAGGCGCGGGAGCGCCGACCGCGCAGGGGGGCCGCCGCCGGGCGCCGGAGGCGCCCGTCGGGGCGCCCGTCGGGTGGCGGGCCCTATTCGGCCGCGGCGCGGTCGGGGGCGAGGTCGGCGGCGAGGGTGGCGGCGGCGACGCGGGCGCTGAGGAGGACGGCGCTGAGGCTGCCGTTGAAGCCGCGGGCGCCGACGAGGGTGCCGCCGGCCATGCCGGTGAGCTCGCCGGCGGCGTACAAGCCGGGGATGGGGGCGCCGGCGGGGCCGAGGACGCGGCCGTCCGGGTCCACGGCGAGGCCGCCGAAGGCCTTGGACAGGGTGATGCCGAGGGGGAGGGCGGTGAAGGGGGGCGTGCGGACGGGGGCGCCGGGGCTGCCGGGCGGGCGGAACGGGTCTGCCGCGCCGCCGGCGCTGGCGTTCCAGGTGCGGAGGGTGGCGTCGAGGGCGTCGGCGGGGAGGCCGGCGGCGGCGGCGAGGGCGGGGAGGGTGTCGGCGCGGTGGCCGACGCCGGCGGCGAGGAGGGCGTCGGCGTCGAGGGCGGGGGCCGTGGGATCTCCGGGCGCGGTGAAGCGGAGGGTGGGGGCGGTGTCGGCGTCGGCGAGGAGCCAGACCGCCCCGCCGCCGGGCTGGGCGGCGCGCAGGGCGCCGACGCGGAGGGAGTTGTGCTCGGTCTCGTCGACGAAGCGCTGGCCTTCGGCGTTGACCCAGGGGAGGGCGCCGAGCTGGGGGCTGGTGCGCTCCTCGCGGGAGCCGGCGGCGGCGGGGACGCCGTGGGCGTAGAGGCCGATGGCGCCGGGGTTGGCGAAGGCGGCGCCGAGGGCTTCGGCGAGGGCGTGGCCGGTGCCGTCGGCGTTGCGGGGGTTGCCGAAGAGGAGCGGCCCGGCGGGGAGATCGGGCCGGGCGGCGAGGACGCGGGGGAGGTCGCGGGCGAAGCCGCCGGTGGCGAGGACGACGGCGGGGGCGGCGAAGAGCGTGGGGGCGGCGCCGGGGGTGGCGGTGGGGACGGCCCAGGCCCCGGCGACGCGGCCGGCCTCGGCGTGGAGGGCGGTGACCGTCCAGCCGGTGTGGACGGTGTCGGCGGGGAGGAGGGCGAGCAGGCGCTCGGGGAGGGTGGGGCCGGTGGACTCGAGGCGGTGGAGGCGGGGGGATGGGTCCAGGGCGTCGGCGGTGGGGGGGCTGTGGAAGCGGAGGCCGAGGGTGAGGAGCCAGTCGTGGACGCGGGGGGTGGCCTCGGCGGCGAAGCGCTGCACCCACGGGGAGGCGGCGTCGCCGCCGTCGGTGAGGGCGGGCCAGTGGGCGAGCAGGGCGGCGGGGCTGTCGGCGATGCCGGCGGCGGCCTGGGTGGAGGTGCCGGCGAACAGGAGCTGGGAGCCGGGGTGGCTGCTGCCGCCGGGGGCGTCCCAGCGCTCGAGGACGCCGACGCGGAGGCCGGCGGCGTGGGCGTCGGCGGCGGCGGTGAGGCCGGCGGGGCCGGCGCCGATGATCCAGACGTCGGCGGTGGGGCCGGGCGGGGCGGCGGTGTCGGCGGTGTCGGCGGTGTCGGCGGTGGCAGAAGCGGAGGAGCACCTTCTCCAGACACTGCTGCGCACGAGAGACACACGGCAAAGCAAGGTGAGCCAGTTGGAGACTCCATCTTTTGGCGAGAGGG
>JBEIVK010000888.1:0-1797 GCA_040373935.1 Alphaproteobacteria bacterium | reverse complement strand
GCCGCCTTGGATCTCGACGGGGATGGCGCGGTGGATCTCGTCGTCGGCGCGCCCGGGCTCAGCGTCACCGGCGGGGACAGCGGCGCCGCGGTCGTGGTGTACGGGCCGCTCAGCGCCGGCGGCGGCTTGGGCGACGCGGCGGCCGTGGGCGGCAGCGGCGGGGGCGAGGAGGCGGGGCGCGGGCTGGCCGCCGTGGGCGATGTCGACGCCGACGGCACCGACGACCTCCTCATCGGGGCGCCCGGCTACGACGCCGGCGGCGGTTCGGTGCTGGGCGGGGCCTGGGTGCTTCCGGGGCGGACGGAGTAGTGACCTCGCCCTCCAGCGGCGGACCATCGGGTAGGTTCGACAAAGGAGGCCCCCGATGGCCAGGAAGAGTCGCACATCCATGCCGGAGTTCCAGCAGGAGGCCGTCCGCCTCGTGCGAGCGGGGTGCCTGACCTACGCGAAGGTTGGAGACGACCGCGGCGTGAACAAGACCGTCATTCGCGACTGGTGCAAGACGGCGGAGGCGAGCGCGGCCCCCAGCCAAAAAAGAGGCCCAGTCGTTCAGATGGGACGAGTACAGGCCCTCGCGGCGCAGAATGACGCCGATATTTCCACTATTCTCGGCAGCAGCGTCCCCCTCGGCGAGCACCTTCGCCTTGTACTCCGCGGTGAACGTGCGCCGCCCGCGGGGCGCCCCACCGGAAACGCCGTCGCGGAGCGTACGATCGGCACCATGAAGGAGGAGTGCGTCTGGCTCGCCGACTGGCGCGGCATCCCCCAGCTGCGCGAGGCCCTCGCCGCGTGGAAGCGTACCTTCAACGAGGAGCGCCCCCACCAGTCCCTGCGCTGGCTCACCCCCGCGGAGTACCGTGCCGAGATGCTGGGCCCCGCTCCCGGCCGGGCCGCCGCATGACCGTCCTCACGTCCTCGGCCTGGCGCGACGGCACACGCGCGATGGGAGCGCCCTGCCGCTGCCCCCGTCCCGCGTGCCGTCGCAGAGGGCCGAGGCCCGCCGCGCGCACGACCTGCTCGCCGTCCCCGACGGCCGAGCGCGGCGGAGCTGCATCGACCCTCGCGCGCTCACACCCGATTTCCGCACGCGTGAGTGTCTTGACGAAGGGGGGACAGTACACCCATCCCCGGCCTCGGGCTCTGCAGCCGGCGCCTCGGTCCGCTTGCCGTGCTCCGCCACGAGCCCCAGGATGGCCTCTCCGAAGCGGTCGGCCTTGCCCGGCCCGATGCCCTTCACGGCCAACAGGTCGGCGCGGGTGCGCGGGCGGGCCTCGGCGAGGGCGGCCAGCTCGGCGGCGTTGAGGATGTTGTAGGGCGGGCGGCCATCGGCCTTGGCCTGCCGGTTGCGCCACGCGCGCAGGGCCTCGTGCGGCGGCGTGTCGGCATCCGACAGCCGGTCCACCGGGCGCTGCCGTTCTTCGCCTTCGGACGGCGCGCAGGCTCAAGGTGCCGATGGGGCTTCCAGGTGAGCACGAGCAGCAGCCAGGGCTGGCCATCGTGGACGAAGAAGTGCTCCACGACAGACAGCACGTCGCGGGTCTGTTGGAAGGCCTCCAGGGCAGTGTTGTCGAAGCCACCGGCTTCGGCGTCGAAGCCTAGGCTGAGCGTGGAGACCTTCACGCGTGTGACCTCGCGGATCGCTCGCTCCGCTCGCTCCCCGGGTGCCAGGGCGAACGGACGGGGGCTCACGGTTGCGCCTGGAGAACGCCGCACGTCGGCCCAAGGGATCAAGGGTTCAAGTGCCAAGGGAACTACCTCGCGAGACGGAAACCGAGTTCGTTGTAGCGGAAGGAGGGG
>JBEIVK010000612.1:0-2873 GCA_040373935.1 Alphaproteobacteria bacterium | reverse complement strand
GGCGGCGCGGCGGTCGGGCAGCGCCGGGTCGTCCAAGGCCGCGGCGAGGGCCGGGCCGGCGTCGGCGGGCGCGGCGAGCCAGCCGGCCCCGCCCAGGACGTCGGCCAGCGCGGTGTCCGGACCCGTGAGCACGGGGAGCCCGGCGCCGAGGTACTCGGTGTGGCGGAACGAGAAGGAGGCGGCGCGCTCCGGGTTGGGCGCCATCAGGTCGAAGGCGAGGGTGGCCTCGGCGCAGGCGCGGCGGAACGCGTCGAGCCCCACCCACCCGGGGCAGCACAAGCGCGGGTGCGCGGGCAGGGACCACGCCGCCGTGGCCGCGCCGAGCACCGGCGGACCGCCGTACCAGTCGATGCGGCCGGCCCCGCGCGCGTCGAGCACGGCGAGGGCCGCCTCCAGCGCGGGCACCGGGTCTTGCCAGGGCCAGGCGGCGCCCCCGGCGACGATCACCGGGTCTGCCGCCGGAGCGGGCAGGCCGGCCCCCACCGGCAGCGCGGCCGGCGCGGCCAGCGGCACGAGCAGCGTCGGGTCCGTGCGGGTGTCCAGCCCGGCCAGCGCGAGCACCCCGAGCCACACGAGCCGCGCCCGCGGGTTGCTGACCAGCAGCACGTCGGCCGCCGCGATCGCCCGCAGCAGGGCCGGGGCCTCGGCGGCGAGCGTGCCCTCGAAGGGCGCCTCCAGCAGCCGCGGGGCGTAGAGGTCCACCGCGAGGGGCACGCCCAGCCCCGCGAGCGCCGGCGCGTCCTCGGCTTGCACGCAGACCACCCGGTCGGGCCGCAGCGCCGCCGCCTTGCGCCGCAAGTCCGCCGCGCCGTCGAAGCCGCCCGGCGCGTCCGCCGCTCGCGTCAAGTACACCACCGCGAAGCCCGCCGCCGCGATCCCGTCGCCCAAGGCTTGCGCGCGGATGGCGGCGCCCGGCGCCGGCGCGCCCGGGACGGGGCGGCGCCCGTGGTGCACGACCAGCACGCGCAGGGGAGAGCCGGGCAGGGCAGGGGACATGGGCCTCCGCGGCGCGCGTGTGGACCGCCGCCGGCAGGATATCGTCTCGCGGGGAGGAGCGGCGCATGCGGAGCCGGGGGGAGTGGTCGCGCGACCTGCGCATGTACGCCTCGCGGGCGCTCAACCGCAGCCTCGCTCCGCCCGACCGCGTGAGCGTCAACCTCACGCTGCGCTGCAACCTCGCCTGCACGATGTGCACGACCTGCTACGACAGCCCCGAGCTGTCCACCGAGGAGGTCTACGGCATCATCGACCAGACGGCCGACTGGGGCGTCACCGTCTTCAACCCGCTGGGCGGCGAGCCCTTCATGCGGGCAGACTTGGAGGACATCCTCGCCTACGCCGTGCAGCGCGGCTTCTACGTCACGGTCACCACCAACGGCACGCTCATCACCGAGAAGCGCGCGGCCCGCCTCGCCGCGCTGCCGCCCGACCGCCTGCACTTCAACGTCAGCCTGGACGGCGACGCCGAGACGCACGACCCGATCCGCGGCGCGGGCATGTGGCAGCGGGCCGTGGACGGGGTGCTGCGCTTGCGCGACGCCGACGCCCGGGCGGGCAACAGCCGCCGCAAGGTCCTCGCCAACACCATCCTGCACGCCCGCAACGCGGCGCGCTTCGGCGACATCCTCGACGGGCAGGCCGCGCTGGGCTTCGACGGCGTGCAGGTCCTCAACCTCTTCCGGGCCGGGCCGGACGTGCCCAAGGAGGCGGCCGGGCTGTGGTTCTCGGCGGGGGACCTGCCGGTCCTCCAGGCGGCGGTGGACGCCCTGCGCGCCCGCCGCGCCGCCCAGGGGGCCGCCGGCTACCGCATCCAAAACACCGACGACGAGCTCGCCCTCATCCCCCGCTACTACACCGAGGCCCTGCAGCCCCTCGACGCCCCCTGCTGGGCCGGCTGGAAGGAGCTCTACATCAACGCCGACGGCGCGGCCATCATGTGCGACGGCCAGCTCGACTTCCTCGCCGGCACCTTTGGCAACGTCCGCCAGCAGACCCTCCGCCAGCTCTGGTCCAGCCCGGCCTTGCGCGCCCGCCGCGCCGTCGTCAAGTCCTGCCGCACCCCCTGCGTCCAGACCTGCTACCTGCGCGGCAGCTCCGACTCCGGCGCCGCCCTCGCCGCCGACGCCGTCCGCATCGGCGCCCACGCCGTCGCCCAGCGCGCCCGCGCCCTCGACCCGCGCGTCGAGACCGCGGCGGACACGGTGCTCCGCCTCGAGCTCACCGACGTCTGCCCCTGCGACGCCGAGGCCTGCCCCACGCCGCCGGGCCGCTGGGCCGCCCTCACCCGCGGCCTGCCCGAGCGCCCCCACGCCGCCAACTGGGCCCGCCTGCGCGACGCCCGCGCGCTCGACTTCGGCCGCGGCTTCCTCGGGCTGGAGCTCGCCCGCGGCCTCGTGGCCGACCTCGCGGCCGCCCGCCTCCGCGTCGGCACCCTCGCCTTGCGCTGGCGCGGCGAGCCGCTGCTCCACCCGGAGATCGAGCCTCTCCTTCGCCTCTTCTTCGCCGAGATGGCCGCCGGCCGCCTCGCCGCCCGCCTGCGCGTCGAGACCGACGGCCGCTTCCTCACGCCCGGTCTCGCCGCCCTCGCCCTGCGCGGGCCCGGCGCCGCCATCCCCCAAGACTGGGTGCTGGACCTCCGCCGCGGCGACGGCGCTGGCCTCGGCCTCCTGCGCGCCCACCGCGGCCCCGCCCACCGCATCGTCCTCGTCGCCGACGCCGTCCCGGGCCTCGACGCCGCCGCCCTCGTCCGCGCGCACCCCGGCTTCCCCGTTCATGCCGGCCCGTTCCCCGCCGGCCCCGGCGACGCCCTCTGGCTCCGGCGGACGGACCACGCCGACTTCCGCGCCAACGCCGCCGCCCGCGCCGCCCTCGAG
>JBEIVK010000307.1:0-5120 GCA_040373935.1 Alphaproteobacteria bacterium | reverse complement strand
GGGGCGTTGCGGGGGGCCATTTCCCCCCGCCCCAAAACCAGAATCAGCCCCGGGGAGCGCCGCCATTTCCGGAGCTGCCGCCCTTGGGGCCGCCGCCTTTGGGACCGCCGCCCTTGGGGCCCGCGCCCTTGGGGCCGGCGTCGCCGGACGGGCGAGGGGCCTTGATCTTGCCCTCGGCGCGGAGGCGGGCCTCCTTGCGGCGCCGGCCCTGCGGCCGCACGGGCTTCGGCTTCGGCCGGGCAAAACCGGGCTTGTACTTGGTGGCGTGGCCGGCCCGCTCCGGGGAGACGCCCTCGGCGACGTCGCGGAGGCGCTGGACCTCGGCGCCGGTGAGCGGGCGCAGCATGCCCCGCTCCAGCCCGCGGATGGAGATGGTGGCGAACGAGACGCGGCGGAGCTTGCTGACGGGGTGGGAGATCGCCTCGAACATGCGCCGGATGAGGCGGTTCTTGCCCTCGGTGACGGTGATCTCGACCCAGCAGTTGTCGCTGTCGGTGGACTCGACGATGCGGCAGAGGGCGGGCTTGGTCATGCCGTCTTCGAGGCGGATGCCGCGGCGCAGGCGCTCGAGCTGCTCGTCGGTGGGGCGCTTCCAGACCTTCGCGAGGTAGCGCTTGGGCACCTCGCGGCTCGGGTGCGTGAGCGCGTGGGCGAGGTCCCCGTCGTTGGTGAGGAGCAGGGCGCCCTCGGTGTCCATGTCCAGGCGGCCGACGGGCTCCACGCGATGGGGGAGGTCCTCGACGAGGTCGAGAACGGAGCTGCGCCCGCCCGGATCGTTGCGACCGGTGATGGTCCCCCGGGGCTTGTAGAGCAGGTAGTACACCAGCGGCGGCGACTCGGGGATGGTCTTGCGGTCGACGCGGATGTGGTCTCGGCCCGGCACGACAGGCTGGCCGGGGTGGTAGACGGTCTCCCCGTTGACCTCGACGCGGCCTTCTTCGATCCACTTTTCGGCTTCGCGGCGGCTGGCGACGCCGGCGCGGGCCAGGACCTTGGCGAGGCGCTCGGGGAGGGCGTTTTCGTCGTTCTGCGACATGGGGACTCCGGGACCGCGGGGGGTATCCCGGGGGCGGCGCGGCCGTCAGCGGCCGGGTGAGGAATCTTCGGGTTCGTCACCGAGCGGCGCGTCGTCTGCGCCGAAGTCCGGATCCGGCGGGAGCGCGGGCGGGACCGGCAGGGTGAGCGCGGGCGGGGCGGGAGCGTCTTCTTCGGCGGCCGCTTGGCGCAAGTCGCGCAGCACGGGGAGGCCGCTCAAGTCGCGGAGGCCGAAGAGCTCGAGGAAGGCGCCGGTGGTGCCGTAGAGGCGCGGGCGCCCGGGGGCGTCCTCGCGCTGGCCTTGGCTGGCGACGAGGCCGCGCTCGACGAGCAAGCGGATGACGGCGCTGCTGTCCACGCCGCGGAGGTCGTCCACCTCGCTGCGCGTGACGGGCTGGCGGTACGCGATGACGGAGAGCGTCTCCAGCGCGGCGCGGGAGAGCCGGACGGGGCGCGCGCCGCGCATCGCCGACACCCACGGCGCGAAGCGGGCGTCGGTGCGGAACTGCCAGCCGCGGGCGATGGGCTCGAGGCGCACGCCGCCGCCGTTGCGGCGGTAGCGGTCTCGCACGGCCAAGATGGCGCCGCGCACCGCGGCCACCCCGGGGTGCTGGAGGTAGCGATCCAGTTGGTCTTCGTTGAGCGGGCCATCCGCGGCGAACAGGAGCGCCTCGACGGCGGCCTCCAGGGAGGTGGCGTCGGGCGGACCCAGGGGCCCATCGGCCGGCGGCGCGGCGACCACCCGCGGCTGCCCGAAGCGCGGCAACGGGATGACGTTGTCGGGGGCTTCGCGGGGGTCCTCGGGGGTGTCGCTCATGCGAGGGCGCCTTCCAGGACCTCGAGGCGCGCGTCCTCGGGCGCGACGCGTGCGGTGCAGAAGATGGGTGCGAGGTGCCCATCCTGCGCGATGAGCAGCATCTGCCGCCGCGCCATCTCGAGGGCCGCGATGAAGGCCAGCACGCGGTCGTCGGGATGGGGGAGGGTGCGCAGCACGGCGCCGAGGTCTTGCGGGCCCGACGCGAGCTGTTGCAGCAGCCACTCGCCCAAGTCGCGCGGGGAGCGCGCTTGCCGGGTGACGGTGTGCACGGCCTCTGGCGCGGTGTGCGCGGCGAGAAGCTCCTCGAAGATGCGGCGGAGGTCGAGGGCGCTGGCCCCGGCCTCGATGGGCCGCGTGAGGTCGTGCTCGTCGGGCGGGGAGGCCGGCGCGAAGACGTCGCGGCCGAGCTGGGGAAGCTGGTCGAGCTTCTCGGCGGCCTCGCGGTAGCGCCGGTAGTCCAGGAGACGGCGCTGCAGCTCCTCCTTGATGCGGCGCGCCTCGTCGGCGTCGGCGAGGGCGTCCTCGTCCGCGGCGGAGGGCGCGCGCGGGAGGATTTCGCGGCTCTTCAGCCAGACGAGGGTGGTGGCCATGACCAAGAACTCGGCTGCCGGGTCCAGCTCCAGCGCCTCAAGGCGGTTGAGCTCGGCCAGGAAGGCGTCCGTGATGGGCGCGATCGGGAATGCGCGGAGGTCAATGCCCTCACGCCGCACGATGTAGAGGAGCAGCTCCAGCGGGCCGTCGAAGACCTCGGTCTGGACCGCACCGGTGAGGGGGTCGCAGGCAGGCACGGGACTCTGGGGGGTCGGGCGGGGGGAGGGGGAGCAGCCCAAGGAAGGCCGCCGGGGGGAGCGCCGATGGTAACGGATGCGCGCCCGACGATCAAGCCCGTCGCCCGCTTTTCAGGCGTCGCCCGGCCCGCGCGCCACCAGGATGGCGAAGTCCACCTGGCCCACCAGCCACTCCGTGGTGCGGCCGAGCAGGACGTCCTTCACCCGGCTGTGCCCGCGCCAGCCGAGGGCGAGCACGTCGTGGCCGCGCGCGGCGGCCTCGGCGACGAGGGCCTCTCGCGCCTCGCCGGCCACCTGCACCACGGCCGGCGGGAGGTGGGCGGCGAGCAGCGCTTCCCGGGCCTCGACGAGGGGGTCGCCCGCGTCGCCGGCCCCGCCCGCGCTGGCGTGAAGGGCCTCCACCTCGGCGCCCGCGACCCGCGCGAGCGAGATGGCCACGCGGAGGGCGTCGCGCGCGCCTTCGCTGCCGTCGTAGCCCACGGCGATGCGGCGGACCTCGACCGGCGTGGCGGGCACGACCAGCGCGCTCGTGGGCAGGCGGCGCAGGATGCGCTCGGCGGTGGAGCCGCCGGTCCCGGGGGCGTCTTCTTCGCTCTCGCCGCGCACGCCCATCAGGACGAGGTCGAACCCAGCCGCAGCGGACACGACCTCGTCGACGACGGCGCCTTGGACGAGGCGCGTCTCGACGGGCAGCGCGCCGAAGCTGGCCGCGGCGGCGGTCAGCAGCGCTTCGCCCATCGCGCGGAAGCGCTCCTCTACGTCGGGCGGCACGACGACGGGCTCCAAGCCGAGCAGGCCCGCGGCGTCCCGAAGCAGGCGCCCCCGGAGGCGCGTGACCCCGAGCACGTGCAGCAGCGTGACGTGCACCGGGGCGCCGGCGGTGGCGCGGGCGGCGAGGCCGCGGGCGACCGCGACGGCCGCCCGAGACCATTGGCTGTCGTCGATGGCGACGAGGAGGCGCATGTCAGGCCATCCGCGCGTTCGGCAGCGCGAGCCGGCGCAGTCGGCTGACCGCGTTGATGCGCTCCTCGGCCACCTGGTTGGAGGCCTGGGTGGTGGTGATGCCCTGGCTGCGCGCCTTGTTGATGACCTGCTTCACGGTGGTGAAGATGTTCTGCGCGTCGGCCATCGCCTTCTCGGCCGGCAGGCCGTTGCGCTCGGCCGCGACGTTGATGAGCCCACCGGCGTTGATGACGTAGTCCGGCGCGTAGACGATGCCGGCCTTTTCCAGGGCGGCGCCGTCGCGCTCCTCGTCGTCGAGCTGGTTGTTGGCGGCGCCGGCGATGATGGGCGCGCGCACCAGCGGGATGGTGGCCGCGTTGAGGATGCCGCCGATGGCGCACGGCGCGAGCACATCGCAGGACGCGGAGTAGAAGTCGTCGCCGTCGACCACGGTGCCGCCGAACTCGGCGGTGACCCGGGCGAGGCGGCGCTCGCTGATGTCCGTGAAGATGAGGCGGGCGCCTCCCTCGTGGAGGACGCGCGCGAGGTGGTACCCGACGCTGCCGGCGCCCTGGATGGCGACGGTGCGCCCGGCGACGTCCGGGTTGCCGTACACGACCTCCAGGCAGGCGCGGATGCCGTGGAAGACGCCCCACGCCGTGACGGGGGAGGGGTCTCCCGAGCCGCCGGTGTAGGTGGAGGCGCCGGTGACGTAGGTCGTCTCGCGGCGAATCCAGTTCATGTCCTCGACGGTCGTGTTCATGTCCTCGGCGGTGATGTAGCGCCCGCCGAGGCTCTCCACGAAGCGACCGAACGCGCGGAACAGCGCCTCCGACTTGATGGAGGCCGGGTCGCCGATGATGACGGCCTTGCCGCCGCCGAGGTCGAGACCCGCGACCGCGGCTTTGTAGGTCATGCCGCGCGAGAGGCGCAGCACGTCGCGGACGGCGTCGCCCTCGGAGGCGTAGTTGTAGAGCCGACACCCCCCGAGGGCAGGCCCCAGCGCGGTGCTGTGCACACCGATGATGGCCCGCAGCCCGACCTCGTCGTTGCGGCAGAAGACCAGCTGCTCGTGGCCGAGGTCGGCCATTTCGGAGAAGTTGCTCATGGGGGACTCCGCGGAGAACAGGGAACAGCGTATCGGGGGCCTTGCCCGCGCGCACCCGGACGGACGTCAGGATCCGGTGGGGACCCGAACGCGCCCGATCTCTTCGGCCAGCGCCGCCGGATCTGCGCCGAACCCGAAGATGCGGCTGGGGCGTGGGGCCCAGCGCGCGGGGTCGGTCGGGCCGAAGGCCGCGAAGACCTGCGCCCCCGCCGCCGCCGCGAGGTGGGTCGTGCCCGTGTCGTTGCCGACCCACGCGCGGCAGCCCTCGGCCAGGGCGCGCAGCCCGTCGAGGCCGGGCGCAGGCACGGCGGGCCCGGGCAGCGACACGGGGGGATCGTCCTGGCCCGGCACGACGAGGGTTGGGATGCCGCGGGCGTGCAGGGCCGCGGCGAGGGCCGCCCAGCCGCCCCAGCGCTTCTCGGCGGAGCCG
>JBEIVK010000670.1:0-2611 GCA_040373935.1 Alphaproteobacteria bacterium | reverse complement strand
GGGCTCCGCCGAGGGCGCGACCGGCGGGGCAGGAGCGACCGGCGCCGCCGGCGGAGCGGCAGAGGACGCGGGCGCCCCTGCGGCCGGCGCCGACGAGACGACCGCGGCGGCAGGTGGAGCGGGCGCAGCCGGCGGAGCCGGAGGCGCGGAGGGCGGGTCGGGGCGCCGCATCCAGGGCGGCAGCTCGGTGGGCAACGGGCGCGGCGCGTCGTCCTCTCCCGCTGGCGGAGACGCGCGGGGCGGCCGTGCCGCGGCCTCCTCCACTGCGGGGGGCGGCGCCGGCCGCGCCATGCGCGGCATCGGAGGCGGGTCGTCGGCGACCGGTGCGGGGGCGGGCCGGGCCATGCGTGGCATCGCCGGGCTGTCATCCTCTCGGGGAACCACCGGCGTCGGAGCGTCGCCGTCGTCGTCGTCTTCGTCGCCGTCGAGCTCCGCGGCCTCTGCGGCCTCGAACTCGGCGGCTTCGGCCTCTGCCGCCTGAAGGGAGCGCGCGGCTTGCTCGGCCAGCTCGCGCCGGCGCCGGGCCCGCTCTTCGCTGCGCCGCCGCCGGGCCTCCCGGGGATCCAAGTCGGCGTCCGGGTCGTCCGGGCGCGGGGCCTCGGCGCCCTCCACCGGGCCCTCCAGCGCCGCCGCGGCCGTGACCGGTGCAGGGCGGCTGCGCTTGACGACCAGCAGAAGCCCGTAGAGGAACACGACCGTCCCGGCGAGGACGACGGCCGTGATTTGGACGATCTCTTGAATGACCGCTTGCAGCATCGGGCGATGGTATCGCGCGCGGACAGGCCCCGGGGGCGACCGTCCGACCCGAACGGCAACCACGCTGCAACCCCGGAACACCCCGAAGGTGCTACCTTGGGCGACAGTGAGGGATCTGCACCGTGGCTGCGCTCACCCGGACGCCGACGCCGTCGACCCAGCAGTCCGCGGAGCCGGCCCACACCGCCACCCGTGCCGCGGCCGCTCGTCCCGCGCAGGCGCAGGCCCCCACCGGCTCGGGCGCCCTCGGGTGGCTCAAGCGCGCTGGGCAGTGGATGGGCGAGAACATCGACGCGGCGTCAAAGGCCGTCGGCGCGGCCGTGGACCGGACGGTGGACGGTGCCCGCGAGGCGTGGGAGGCCGTCTCCTCCACGCAGGTCTCCGTGTCCGGGGGCATCGCCCGTGTAGAGACCGACCTCGACGAGATCCTCGACGTCCTGCCCGCCGGCGCCCGCGCGGCGCTCCAACTGGACCGCCGCGCCGCCGACAACCGCGCCGAGGGCACCTTCGACCCGAAAACCGGCCTCCTGCGCATGCGCGCAGCGAAAGTGGCCGTGGCCGCCCTCGACACGCCGCGCCTCAAGACGGGCGCGATGGTCCTGGAGGGCCTGGAGCTGGACATCCGCACCACCGCGAGCGGTGGCTGGCTCGGCCTCGCGGGCCTGGGCCCCGGCAGCGTGCGGGAGGTGCAGGTGCGTGTCGCCCGCCTCGTCGCCGCGGACGTCGAGGTGCGCGGCGGGGCGCAGCCGACGCGCGTCGGGCAGGTCGAGGCACGCGGGCTGTCCGGGGTGGCGACGTCCGAGTCGGGCAGCCCGATGGCAGAGGGTGCGCAGTCCGAAGCCGGCTTCTCGATCGAGGCCGCCGTCCTGCGCGGGGTGCAGGGGGCCGGCGCGAAGGCCGACACGGTGACCGCGACGGGCGTGTCCGGCGGCCTCTCCGAACGGGCGGAGACGGCCTTTGCCGAAGCGAAGGCCATCGGCGCCACCGGTGTCACCCAGGGCGGGCAGCGGCTCGGGTCGGCGCAGCTCGAAGGCGCCCGCGTGGACGTGCGCAATCCGGGCGGTGGACTGGTCGGCTTGGACGCCCGCCCGGACAACGTGAAGGCGAAGGTCGCGGTGAGCGCGGCGTCCGTCCAAGACTTCGACGGCGCCGACACCGACGTCCAGGCGGCGCGGGTCGCAGGGCTCACCGCGGACGTGGACACAACCACGGGCGCGGTGGATGCGCGCGCCGCCGAGGCGCAGATCGCAGGACTGGACGCCCCCTCGGTGGACGCGCGCAGCGCCGCCGTGCGCGATGCGCAGCTCGGGCTCGGGCGCGCGGGTGGGCGGACGCACGCCCGTCTCAGCGGCGCAGAGGCGCGCGTGACGGGTCTCCGGGTCGGCGGGGGCGCGCCGGGCGGCGCCGGGGCAGGCCCGGTGGACTGGTCGGTGGGCATGGGCCGCCTTGCGCTGGAGGACGCAGCGGGCGGCGGCGCGCGCGTGGACCACGCGGAGATGGGCGGATTGTCGGCCGCCGGAGCCAGCGATGGCGGCTTCCAGGGCAGTCTCGGCACCCTGTCGGCGCGCGGCGTGTCGGCGGGCGCGGGCCGCGTCGGCCACGTGGACGCCCGCGACGTGGCGGGCACGGTGGGCGCGGCGGGCGCCTTGGACGCGCGGGCTGCCGCGCTGTCGCTGCAAGGGGTCGACACCGCGGCGGTGGACGCACGGGCGGTGTCCCTGCAAGACGCGGCGCTGCAGCGCGGGGCCGATGGCGGGCTGCAGGGGCGGGTCGGCGCCGGGCGGGTCGAGGGGCTGGACGCCGCAGCAGGCCATCTTCGCAGCGCCGAGGTGCGGGGGCTGGACGCCGCGTGGGC
>JBEIVK010000345.1:0-4714 GCA_040373935.1 Alphaproteobacteria bacterium | reverse complement strand
GCCCAAGGGCGGCCGGAAGCACCCGCAGCAGGAGTTCCTGCAGATCGACACCACGAACATCCTGTTCGTGTGTGGCGGCGCCTTTGTGGGGCTCGACCAGATCATCGAGCGCCGGGTCAACAAGGCGGGCATGGGCTTCGGCCAGAACCAGCGGGGCAAGGGAAGCTACTCGAAGTCCGAGCTGCTGGCGATGGCCGAGCCCGAAGACCTGATGGCCTTCGGGATGATCCCGGAGTTTGTCGGCCGCCTGCCGGTGCTCGCCTGCTTGGAGGACCTCGACGAGGACGCGCTGGTGCGGATTCTCACCGAGCCGCGCAACGCGCTGATCAAGCAGTACCAGAAGCTCTTCGAGATGGAGCAGGTGCTGCTGAAGTTCACCGATGGCGCGCTCAAGGCCATCGCGCGAGAGGCGCTGCGCCGCAAGACGGGCGCCCGCGGCCTGCGCTCCATCCTCGAAGAGATCATGCTCGACGTGATGTACGAGATGCCCGGCAAAGAAAACATCCGGGAGTGCATCATTAGCGAAGAGGTGGTGGACCGCAAAAAGGACCCGATCCTGGTCTACCAAAACGAAGCGGAGTGGGCCTGAGCGCCGGGAGAGGGGCCCGTGGTCGGTGATTCGAGCCCCGGTACGCCGGGTTTGGCCAATCTGCCGTTGTTGCCCCTCCGGGACCTTGTGGTGTTCCCCCACATGGTCGTGCCGCTCATCATCGGGCGGGCGCGCTCCCGGGCCGCCGTCGACGCGGCGATGGCGGGGGACCATCTCCTGTTCCTCACCGCCCAGCACAACGACGGCGCGGCCGAGCCAGGCGCCGACGACCTGCACCCCGTCGGCACGGTGGCCCTCGTCCTCCAGGTCCTGCGCCTGCCTGACGACAACCTGAAGGTGCTCGTCGAGGGGCGCCACCGCGGCCGGTGGGAGCGAGTGGTCGAGTATCCCCAGCTGTTGCGCGCCGAGGTGGCCGCGATGCCCGATGGCGCGCCGCCCGCTGGTCCGGAGGTCGAGGCCCTGATGCGGGCCGTGCGCGAGGCTTTTGAGGCCTTGGCCAAGGTGGACCGCAACATCACCCCCGAGCAGGTCTTGGCGCTCGCCGGGCTGGACGACGCCGGCCGGCTGGCCGACCTCGTCATCGCCGCGGTGCGGTGCCCCTTGGGGGATCGCCAGGCCGTGCTGGAGGAGGTGGACCCCCTCGCGCGCTTGGAGCGGGTGCTGAACCTCGTCGAGTCCGAGTCGGAGATGCGCTCCCTCCAGAAGAAGCTCACGGCGCGGGCTCGCAAGCGCGCGGAGCAAGGGCGCAAGGAAGCGGCGTTGCACGAGCAGCTCGACGCCGCCGGGCGGGACGGGAACGAGCGAGACGAGTTCAAGGCCGAGCTTCAGGAGCTGGAGCGGCGGGCCGCCGAGGTCGCGCTCTCGCCCGAGGCCCGCGACCGCGTGGACCGCGAGATCCGCAAGCTTCGCATGATGAGCCCAATGTCCGCGGAGGCCACGGTCGTCCGCAACTATGTGGACTGGGTGTTGGCGCTGCCGTGGGCCCATCGCGTCCCCGAAGACCGCAGCCTCACGCGGGCGGCCGGCGTGCTCGACGAGGACCACTTCGGCCTTCGCCCCGTAAAGGACCGCATTCTCGAGCATCTCGCGGTGGGGCAGCTCGCCCAAGCGGGCGCCGGTAGCGTGCTCTGCCTCGTCGGGCCGCCGGGCGTGGGGAAGACCAGCCTCGCGCGCTCCATCGCCCGCGCGACGGGGCGGCCGTTCGTGCGGCAGGCCCTGGGCGGTGTGCGGGACGAAGCGGAGATCCGCGGCCACCGGCGCACCTACATCGGCGCGCTTCCGGGGAAGGTCATCCAGGCGATGAAGCGCGCGGGGGCCAACAATCCCGTGCTGCTGCTGGATGAGGTGGACAAGATGTCCGCCGATTTTCGCGGAGATCCGGCCGCGGCCTTGCTCGAGGTGCTGGACCCGGAGCAAAACGCGGCCTTCTCGGACCACTACCTGGACCTCGACTACGACCTCTCCTCCGTGCTGTTCGTGTGCACGGCCAACAGCCTCGACGGCATCCCGGTGCCTCTGCGGGACCGTCTGGAGATCATCGAGCTCTCCGGGTACACCGACGAAGAAAAGCGCGCGATCGCAGCTCGGTATTTGGTTGCCCGCCAGCGGGAGCGCGCGGGGCTGCCGGCGGATGCCCTCGCCTTCCACCGCGACGCCATCGACCGCCTCATCCGCGTGTACACCCGCGAAGCCGGCGTTCGCGGGCTGGAGCGAGAGATCGGCCGCGTCTGCCGAAAGGTGGCCCGGCGCCATGTCGAGCGCGGCGGGGTGCCGGCCATTCGGGTGCGCGCCGCCCACCTGGACCGCCTCCTGGGCGCGCCGCCCTTCCCGGCCGCGGACGCGCGCGAGGCGGACGCGGTTGGGCTCGTGCGGGGGCTCGGCGTGAGCGCGCTCGGCGGGCAGGTCCTGGACATCGAGGTGGTCGCCGTGCCTGGCGCTGGGCGCGTGCAGCTCACCGGCAGGCTGGGCGAGACGCTGCGCGAGAGCGCGCTCGCTGGGCTCACCTATCTCCGCACGCGCGCGCCGAGCTTGGGCATCGACCCCGGCTTTGTCGCGCGGGCGGACATCCACGTCCATTACCCGGGCGCGTCGGCCCACGCGGACGGCCCCTCGGCCGGGGTGGCGATGGTCGCGGCCATCGCCAGCGCGCTGGTGGACCTTCCGGTGCTGCGCTCGGTGGCGATGACGGGGGAGATCAGCCTGCAAGGGCGGGTCCTGCCCGTGGGCGGCGTCAAGGAGAAGCTGCTCGCCGCGCACCGGGCCGGCGTGCGGACGGTGCTTGTGCCGCGCGCCAACGCGGCCGCCGTCGCGGAGCTTCCGCCGCGGGTGCGCGGGGCGATGGAGGTCGTGCTGGTGGAGGACATGGATGAGATCCTGGAGCGGGCGATCCGCTGGCCTGCCGGCGGTCGCCGCGCGGTGCAGCGCGCGCCGATCGGCTTCGGACGTCCGCTGTCTGCGGAGGATCCGGCGCGCGACCTCGCGGGCGGCCGATCGCCTTGACACCCTCGCGGCGGTCTTGTTAAACACAAGGTGTTCGCCGGGCAGCGATGCAGGCGGATAGCTCAGCGGGAGAGCAGCGGCCTTACAAGCCGCGGGTCGCAGGTTCGAATCCTGTTCCGCCTACCACTCTCGTTCTTGAGTTTTGAGGGGTGATAGTTCAGTCGGTTAGAACGCCGGCCTGTCACGCCGGAGGCCGCGGGTTCGAGTCCCGTTCACCCCGCCATCTACAGCCCCTCGGGTTTCGCCCCGGGGGGTTGTTCTTTTTTGCCGCTGGCAGTCTGGCTGGGGCGGGTGTACGAGTGGCCCCGGAGGAGACGCGATGCGGCGTACCGCGGTGATGGGGTGGCTCGCCTTGGGTGGGGCGGTGGCGCGGGCGGAGATGCCCGGGAAGGCCCCGCCGGATCGCGAGCGGGGGAGGGACGTCTACGCGCGGGACTGCGCGGCTTGCCATGGCCCCACCGCGCTCGGAGAGGGCCCTGCGGCGGCGGCGCTCGGTGTGCCGGCCCCGCCTCTCGCGGGTCGCGCCCCCGTCCGAGCCGAGGCGGAGCAGCTGCGCATCATCCTGGACGGCCAGGGAGCGATGCCCGGCTACGCAGCGGTCTTTGACGAGGCCGACGCCCGCAAGGTGCTGTTGTGGCTCCGCGCGCTGGACCCTGCGACAGGCGCGGACCCGGACGCCAAGCCGCCGGCCAAGCCGCCGGCCAAGCCGCCCGCAACGCCGCCGACCTCTCCTCCCGCGGCGCCGCCCGCGAAGGCGGGATAGACCCCGCGGGAACGCGCGGGCGCGGTCCCGGGTCCACAACCGCGAGGGAGGGCAGATGGTACTCGCGACACTCGCGCTCAGTGTGGCCTTCGCGGCGGGGGACGCCTCGCGCGGAAAGCCGATCTACACAGCCAATTGCATGGCCTGCCACGGCGAGAAGGGCGACGGTCGTGGCCCCGCGGCGGTGGCCTTGCGCCCCGCGCCGCCGGACCTCACCCGCGCAGCTTGGTGGGACGGCCGCGCCGACGCCCAGGTCATCGGGGTGATCCGCGCGGGCCGCCCCGGGACCCCGATGCTCGGCAACACCAACTTGAAGGACGAAGAGATCGCAGACCTCGTGGCGTATCTTCGCGCGCTGGCGGTCGCGCCCTGACGCCCCGGGCTTGACGCCGCCGCGCCGCCTGCATTAGGAGGCGCCCCACACGGGCTTAGCTCAGTTGGTAGAGCAGCTGATTCCAAATCAGCAGGCCGGGGGTTCGAGTCCCTCAGCCCGTGCCACTCCCATCCCGGGTGCGTGATGTCTCTCGCCGCTCCATCGCGGTGGGCGCTCGGGTCGGTGGTTGCAGTGGCCTTGGCGGTGGTGGCCCGCGTCTGGGCGCCCCTGATGGCGGTGGATGGCCCCGCCGCGGTCGGTCGCGCGTCGGCGGAGGGGCCGGCGCACCTGTGGGGCCTCCTCACGGCCGCGGAGGGGTGGTTTGCCCACGGGCCTTGGCTGCGCGGAGGGGGCGCGGGTTGGCCAGGCGTCTTTCGGGCGGACCTCATCGATCCGGTCCACCTGCTCCTGCTCGCGCCAGCGACGTGGCTCGGCGGGCCTGCCGCCGCTGCCTGGGCCTGGAACGCCCTGCCGGCGCTCCACCTCGCCGCCGGGTCCGTGGGCGCCTGGCGCCTCGCCGGGCGGGCCG